>CAIJNJ010000495.1 GCA_903821975.1 uncultured Bacteroidota bacterium | reverse complement strand
ACCTCTTACAGACACTACCGATGAAAGCGGGAAAGTTACATGATAATTAGCCGGATCGAGATTGGATACATCCTTCCTGGAACCCGGCGGTGTTGCAAAATCTGCAATAGGACAACCTATAACAACCAGTTTGCCCTTATACTTCTGCGACAAAGCTTCAAGCTCAGCATACTGTGGGTTGCTATAGTTCAAAGCTGTTGTGTTAACGATCAATATCTTTTTGCCCCTGAATTCCGAAAAATCTATCTTACTGCCATTTAGGGCTTTTACTTTGAAGTCATAAATACTCTTAGGTATAATCGTTTTTGCAGGTGATAACCAGGGCATTAATACAACCAGCAGGGCAACATAAAATCTCATAAGGCGATAATTTATTTTCGTTAAAGGTAAAGATATTTCAGAAAGCTATTAAGTAGTTTTTTTGTTTATTTTACGGTAGCGCAGGAACATGAGTACCTCATTCAGCTGTTCCGGGCTCATTTGCCGGGTAACCGCATGGCTCTTCGGGTCATGCCTCAAAAACTTAGCAGAATAGTTATCTATTTGCGTACTGGTAAAGTTGGGCACTTTATCCTTCCCGCCGGTAAAGATGCCATGGCATTCCGAGCAGTTGATCTTATAAAGCTCCTTGCCTTTTCTGCATTGCTCCAGCAATTCTTTTCTTTTCGCTTCGGGAAGATCCTTAGGAATATTGTATGTGATCTTATTACGGGTTGCACATTGCAGAAAGAATACTGCAGAAAGCAATAACAGGATTGGGATGTATCGATTCGTACTAAATTTCACTTTTGGCTTTTTGACCCTGCCTACCGGCAGGCAGGTTTTAACTTTTGACTTCCCTCTAATATTCCCCGCCTATCTTCCTTTCATTTAATTCCTTATTTGAAGATACAGGTAATTTTTCGGGTGCTTTCTGGAAAATGATCTTTTCGTTCAAAGAATGTATGAACGAAATTAATTCTTTTTTCTCTGTACTGCTCAGTTTCAGCGAATCCTGCGAAAGTGTCTGGTTGGCTATGTTTAGCTTTTTGCCCATACCTCCACCTGCATCATAAAAGTCGATGACCTGCTCCAGGCTGTTAAAAACGCCATTATGCATATATGGCTTGGTATATTCTGCATTGCGCACTGTGCTGGTACGAAAAGCATTCATTGTCTCAAATGCCGGGTTTACCACATACCGGCCCTTATCGTCACTTAGCTTATGATACGCGCTGTCTGCGGGCACACCTATTACCTCAAACTCCGAACTTATATACGGCGGCTTTACACCATTAAACTCCGGCACATAATGACAAGTGGCACATCGTCCTTTACCCATGAACAGGTTAAAGCCTTTGATGCTCTCTGCGCTCAGGTCTTTGTTATTGTTCATAGCCTCATCAAACGGTGAGTAATAGGTGCTGTAATCGCTGTAGTAATAAGTTATGGCCGATACAATATGGTCGAAAGTGATCTTATTTTCTTCCGGCGTGAATTTCAGGAATTTTTTGAATGCGGTTTTATACTCTTTGCAACTCAGCACTTTTTCCAATATCGCTTTCTCTTCACCACCCATTTCTTTAGGGTTGGTCATTACATCCTTTCCCTGTGCCTGCAACGATATGTGCTTGCCATCAAGCATCAACAGGTGGTTATACACAACATTAATTAACGAAGGTGTATTCCTTGGCAGGTACTCCTGTTTGTTGAACTGCATACTGGTTGCCAATACCGTATCCGTCATATACTGCGTAGGCTTGTGACACGATACGCAACTGCGCTGGTTATTGCCGGACAATATAGGATCATAAAAAAGCAGTTTGCCAACATGCTTTATCTCATCCAGCGTTTCTTTATCATCTACAAGCGAATATATGCCCTTGGTGTTTTGGGGCGTATACAGTGTTTTGTCAAAGATGGAAGTCGCTGTATTAGTAAGCGTATAATCGTTATAGCTTTTTGAAATGACATTATACGAGGTAATAAGTTTTTGGTTGATGGCAAAAAGAGGATTCACATAGTCTTTAATAAAAGTATAGTGATCAAATTGGGTATGATCTGCTGACTGGCTGTTTACAAAAACAATAGCCTTGTCATAAAGGTCCAGGTAATCTTTTGTAAGGGGCATTACCGGGAAACTTTGGTTATAGTCAGCATAAATACTCCTTACGTCTTTAAGCATAGACCGCAACTCTGGAATGATATTTTTTACATCCGGGCATTCAAAACTGGTTGTATAGATAGCCGCAAGATTCAGCAAAAAGAGCCTGTTTGCAAGGAAGAAATGATCAAAAGTGTCTACCTGCCCGGTAATGGAATCTGCCTGGTATGCTTTTACAGCATTGATAGACAAATCAATAAGGTGCAGCAACGTATCCTTATTTACATTTGCCTGGTCAAGGTACAACTCAGCTAAAGAAAGCCCTGCACCTTCGCGCCTGTATGGCTTCTCGAATTTCTCAAATACTTCGTTCTCCCACTCCACCGGCAACGGCCCGTTGATCTTATTGTAAGCCACAGGCTCCAGGTACCTGAGCCAGAAGTCTATTCCTTTCAGTTGCAACCTTGTTTGTGCTATCTCTTCCTTGATAAGCGCCCTACCCTGCGCAGATGCACAGTCCCCGGCCTTTATCTTATCTGCCAGGGCTTGCTGCCGCGCTTCAAATTTTTCGATCGCGCTTGTATAATGTTTATGGTAAACAGTTTCCTGCTTACTTAAAGTGAATGAACAAATTACTACTGCCACAATAACAGATATTATCCGTACCTTCTTCATCGTTGTTCAAAATAAATCAACTGTTTCTTAAAGTTACCAAAAAAATAAAAATGGCATGCATCCTCAATGTTAAGATGCATGCCATTTTTCATAATTACAATTTATTTGTCCCAATAACCACCTTTCGGTTTCAGTGAGTTGCACAATATTCTTATCAGGTCCACTATCTGCCATATCTCTGAGAATACGCACAGGCCGATACACAAATACGCGGGTATCAGTAACGTGGCATTACCCAGTATGAACGCGTATATAACAAGGAATACACCCACAAAACCAAGTAATGTAAAGATCAGTTGCATTAACCCGATCGAGGTATAGCCCATGTAAAAGCGGGGCAAACCGATAAACCCTAAAACAAATACATCAAGGAAGCCGAGCAATATAGCTACCCATTTCTTTTTACCCGCCGAAAAGGCCTCATTTACATGCGTGAACTTTTCAAAGACCTTGCCAAAAAATGTTTTCTTATGTGCTACAGCCACTGCAGATCGTTCCGTGCTGATATTGGTAAATACCTGGCTGCCATGCTCACTTGCCGCTATAACCTGCGTAGAACTTGCAGCGGCCTTTTTAACAAAAAAAGCAGCTTCGGTAGTAACAGGTATATATAACGATAGTGCAGCAAAGAGTATAATTATCCGGAATAATCTCATCGAATTAAGTTTTGTGGTTCCAAAATACTTTGGGTTATCAATATACTATACTTTGCAGTAAATTGATACGTGCCAATAGGATTTCCTTGCAAATATAATAATTAGCCTATGAATTCATAATTTAATAGGCTGTTTTCCTGTAACATTCCCGGAATAAACGCCATTTGCGTACCGCATTATGTTTCTGCCTGTTTATAACACCTTTGCGGCCGTAAAACCAGCAATATAGCGGTTAGCGCGCCTTTGCGCCTTTGCGAGAGACTTTATGCACCAATTACGCGCAACTTTATTAATTTTAGGCCGTGAAAAAATATCCTGCTTACATTAGCCTGTTCATTATTGCATTAATTGTCCTTTTTGCCTCCTGCAAGAAAAAAGACACCAAAGACCCGTATGCAGATATACAGGGCAATTATTTCTCTATCAGGCAGTTCGCACTCGATCAGTGGAACACATTCCGCGGATCACCATTCCTCATTCTTAAAACCGTAAAAAACGGGAATAAGACCGACAGCAGCTATACCAATTCTGATACGCTCAACTGGGGCAATATCTTTAAAGTCTTCTTTGAAACCGATATCAGCGACCGCAAATTCATAGGCCAGTATACCTTCACTCAATTTGATGATAACCAGGAAGGCACCCACAATTTTTATTACAAGGCAAATGACCCCGACCTTTTTACACAAAAACTGCTGATAACCATAGACCAGATCAATAACAAGGTAAAAGGGATATACATAGAAACCTATAAGAAAACACTGTGGGATGAATGTAAACAGACTTTATTTTACTACCCCATGCACACCATACAGATCCAAACGGACGATAAACCGGTGATCGGTAGTAAGAATTACAGCGTGTTACAGTATTATTTTATGCGGTAAAATAAGATGCCCCACACTTTAGGGGTATGGGACATCTACATAAATATCATATTCTACTAAACAAGCACTCCACCATACATCTCTGTCCTCAGCGCTCTCACTCTGTCGTTGGTCATATACTCATCAAATGCCATTTCGCGGTCTATCAGGCCATTAGGCGTAATTTCAAGGATACGGTTGGCAACGGTATTGGCAAGTTCATGGTCACGGCTGGTAAAAAGTATCGTGCCTTTAAAGTCCTTCATGCCATTATTAAGTGCTGTAATGCTTTCCAGGTCCAGGTGGTTGGTAGGCTCGTCAAAAAGAAGCACATTACCCTTCAGCATCATCATACGGCTCAGCATGCAGCGCATTTTCTCACCCCCGCTAAGCACCGTAGATTTTTTCAATGTCTCCTCCCCTGAAAAAAGCATCCTGCCAAGGAAGCCGCGTATGAAGGTCTCATCCTTTTCTTCGGAATACTGGCGCAGCCAGTCAATAAGGTTATTGCCATCATTCTCAAAATACTTTGTATTATCAGATGGCAGGTAAGTGGTGGTAGTGGTTACACCCCATTTAAACAAACCGTCAAACTCTTTATCTTCTCCTGAAAGTACCTCATAAAATGCCCTGGTAGCCAGCGAATTAGCTGAAAGTACAGCTACTTTCTGGCCACGCTTCAGGTCAAAGCTGATGTTCTTGAATAATACCTCTCCGTGCTGTGTTTTTCCAAGGTTCTTTACCTCCAGTATCTGGTCACCTGCCTCGCGCACCTGGTTATTGAACAGTATTGCCGGGTACTTGCGGTTTGATGGGCGCATTTCATCCAGCTTTATCTTGTCCAGTGCTTTTTTACGGCTGGTAGCCTGCTTGGATTTAGAGGCATTGGCCGAGAAACGTGCAATGAACTCCTTAAGCTCGGCTATCTTATCTTCTGCTTTCTTGTTCTGGTCGCTGCGCTGTTTCAATAACAACTGGCTGCTCTCATACCAGAAAGTGTAGTTACCGGTATAAACGTTGATCTTGCCAAAGTCTATGTCCGCAACGTGGGTACACACGGTATCTAAGAAGTGACGGTCATGCGATACAACCAATACGATCTTGTCATAATCGGCAAGGAAGTTCTCCAGCCAGATAACGGTATCCAGGTCCAGGTCATTGGTAGGCTCATCGAGCAGCAGTATGTCCGGGTGGCCAAATAAGGCCTGCGCAAGAAGCACCCTTACTTTTTGATTACCATCCAGCTCTTTTACCAGCTTATTATGAAACTCTTCCTTTATACCCAGGTTGCTGAGCATAGTGGCTGCGTCGCTCTCCGCGTTCCATCCATCCATTTCTGCAAAAAGCCCTTCCAGTTCACCTGCCTTTATGCCATCCTCTTCGCTGAAGTCTTCTTTGGCGTAGATCGCGTCCTTGGCCTTCATTACCTCATACAAGGTACTGTTACCACGTATCACCGTTTCCAGTACAGTAACCTCGTCAAATTCGTAGTGGTTCTGCTTCAGTACACTCATACGCATACCTTTCGAGATATCCACCCTGCCTGTGGTCGGGTCTATCTCACCTGATATGATCTTTAAGAACGTGGATTTACCGGCGCCATTCGCACCAATAATACCATAGCAATTGCCCTCTGTGAACTTTATGTTCACATCTTCAAACAGCACGCGCTTGCCGTAGCGAAGCGATAAATTATTTATTGATATCATAATATTCTAAGTCTTTGATCGGGATTTGAACAGTATTAGACATAATCCAAACTGCTAATCCCCAATCCCCAATTCCTTATTTTCGGGCTGCAAAGGTACGGATAAAAAGTAATCTATTAACTATGTCTTAATGAAGTAAGGATACCATTTGTAAGTTTAACAAGGAATTAATCTATACGGTTTTAAAGATAATTTCTACTTTTAAGGCATGCCGAAGGTGTACAATACAAAAAGCCTGACCATTTCCATTCTTGTTTCGCTCTGCATACTTGTCGCCGGCTATCTTTTAAACCACAATAAGATCGCTTTTTTGGTACTCGCTGTATTTCTTTTTGCTACCGACATTGATCAGCATATCTATGAGTTCCGGGCTGCCCGGCTAAGAACCTTGGCTATGACCGGTATGCTGCTGCTATTGGTAGCAAAACTAATATATACATTCTATCTTAGTTATTACGCACCTCTTGATGGCGATATGGCCTACATCATTGTCCCGGATAAGTTTTATACACTGTTGATGACCGACCCATTCGGGCTGAACGTCTTGTTGCACCACACGTTTTACGGCAACCCTAACCGTTTTGCTCAGCATGCATCTATGACTTCATATTTCAAAACAATGCCCTTCTTTTTCCGGCATTTTACAAGTCCCATTCAAAGTATATACTTATCCTGCGCATTGATCAAAACACTCATAGAAGCAGCATTTATTTACCTGCTGGGCGTGTCCGTAAGCGGCCAGTACAAAGTCTGGAACAAGGATTTCCTGCTGGCAGCTATCTTAACAGTTCCGCTGATACAGGTTTGTGGTTATGTATGGGATATCGGGATAATTGATCCGAGTATCACATTTGCCTTTTCGTATGGTTATTCAGCTGTGCTTGTAGGCCTGTTCTACCTGCCTTTTTTTATGGCGGCATATTATCAACGGCCGCTAAAATTCACCCCCCTTAAGGTAATATTGATGATGATACTGGCCTGGTTCAATGCATTCAATGGACCGCTCAGTGCCCCATGTATGCTCATCATCGGTACATTAATACTGTTTAATTACTGGCTGAAGGGTCTCTCACAAAACAAAGAGTTGCCACTGTCAAAAAAGTTCTTTGCTTTTATAAGTGATACGCCCCGGCAATCCTTAATTATTATCACCGGCGCCATATTAATAGCACTTTATTCTTTCTATATTGGCAGCTATAGCCTCATGAATTTAGAACAAGCGGTCCCGCTACCCGATCGCTACAGGATGATGCCGATAGGGTTGCATAAGATCATAAACTCCCGGGGCTGGCAAATGTT
>CAIJNJ010000494.1 GCA_903821975.1 uncultured Bacteroidota bacterium | reverse complement strand
CCGGTCACTTTTGATTCCTTTGCTATTATAACACCGGAAACAAAATCAAGTATCTCAGGTTTGAAATTTATAGCATCAATGATCAATAATATTTTTTCCATTGTTACAAGAATTAATGTTTTAAAAAATACCGGTCAACAAGTATGCTAACAGGCTTATCTGTGTGTTACAAAAACGGTTAATTTATGATCCCTCATAATTTCGGTAATAAAACTCTTCTTAATAAATTCAGACAATAAAGATCTTCCGAAGGCGCCACTAACCAGCATCGGACTGGTATTTGCGAGCATCCAATCTTCCGTTTCTTTTTGATTGTGGATGCCGACCTGTGTTATTGAAATATCCTTGTAATAGCATACCAGCAATTCCTCTATTTCTTCGCGCTGTGGCACTTTGCCCCGGTCTGAAAAATTTACAAGGAGCGCCTTCATACCAGTGTAGTAAGGAAATAAATAATTGAACTGCTTAATAGCAAAAACAGAATGATCACTGCCATCATACGCGAATATGATATTCTCCGGCGCTTCATAATCTTCAGGCACCAATACAACAGGACACTCCGCTTTATGCGTAACGTTAACTATATAGTCCTCCTGGGCATCTTCCCCGATATTTTCATAAAATGTTTTACTCCCCAGCACGAGCAGGTCTGCAAAACGCGTTTCGTTTGCCAATCTGCTGATAATATGTTTCGCCGCGTCTTTATGCACGATACACTCAATGCCGTTTCGCGCACACTCATTTCTAAAGTAGCTAATATTCCTCTTCACTGATTCTTCATTTGCTGCTACTACCTCATTCATATACATAGGACCGGCAGGTACCCCACCAAAAGAGTATAACAATTCCACATAATCAATGGCCGGGAGAAAAACGCCTACAGCCAACACGGGCGCATGTGAATTCATCTGTTTCACAAACTCAAAAACACCGGGGGAGAAGTGCTCGCCATCAAAAGCCAATAATACCTTTTTCATAAATAAAATATTTTCACAAACCTCCTAAATATCATGGCCATAATAAATGACCTGTGTCATAGAATTTCCTATTTCATATCAGAATACCCACACGGGATGGCGCGAATAAACCAGTGAACTTCCTTTCTCCCAGTATCCCGATCGGCTTAACATGTCTTCTCTTTTTAAGGCCGAACCCTTCGATCGCATACTTATTAATATGTGCTATCGCCTCTTCCACCGAATCAGTAAATAAAAATAATTGTGCATCTTCCGGGCTAATAGTCTTCTCAACGATCATTTTATCAATATGCTGTATCAATTCATTATGATATCCTTTTCCCATCAGCACCACCGGGAACCGGTTAAGTTTCCCGGTCTGTATCATAGTAATTGCCTCGAAAAATTCATCCAGTGTACCATAGCCACCCGGCATAACTATAAAAGCATATGAATATTTGGTCAGCAAAACTTTTCTTATAAAGAAATAATCCACCTCAACCCACCGATCGAGGTATTTATTAGGTTTTTGCTCCTTGGGCAGTACAATATTGCATCCTACCGACCGGCCATTCGCCTCTTTAGCGCCCCTGTTGGCAGCTTCCATAATACCCGGTCCGCCACCGGTGATCACCGCAAACCCCAGTTTAGCTATTTCCCGCCCTACCTGGCGTGCCACTTCATAATAAGGGTGCGTTTCTGTAAATCTTGCCGAACCAAACACTGTAACACACGGACCAATGAAGTGCAACTTTCTGAACCCATGCACAAACTCTTTTAGCACCTCTATGAGAAAGAGGAATTCCTGCCACCTCGAATTTGGTCCT
>CAIJNJ010000493.1 GCA_903821975.1 uncultured Bacteroidota bacterium | reverse complement strand
TTTTGTTCTTTTTTGCTTTTTGAGCCTGGATATAAGCGCTGATTGCTTTGGCTTCTTCTTCGGTTAAGGTCCTATTAGGATCCCCTATAAAATCAACATCAAGCTCATTTTTCCTGTTTCTCATGGTAGTTGGTTTTTAAAATATTTATCAATAAGTATTCTCGCAGCTTGCTCATCAATTATCATTACACAACCACCAAAGTGGAATGCTCCTAAAGTCTTAACATAATGATCAACAAGCTGGGTTTTTGAAAAAAATGAAACATTACCTTCAAATCCTCTTTGAAATGACAACCGACAGGCATATGCCACCAAATTTCCCGGTACACCGGTATAAACTTTTGTTTTTCCCTGGTTAAAAGGCGCACTTTCAATCAGGTGCATATACACATGGTCGCTTTTCATTTCCAAACTGATCAATCCCTGGATAACAGCGGGACTATTTGTAATTGTAAGTTTGTAAACTTCTCGCCCGGGTTGCTTCAACTCATATTTCCAATCAAATGCCCAACCGCTTTTTTTTGTTATCTTTTTCAAATCTGCACCTGAAACCAATGAAACATCAGTATGAAAGCTATCCCCCGTAATAACGTTTTCGATAGAATTAGTAAGCTTATCAATAATGAAATCGAGTGGTATTTTTTTACGGCTTTTCTTCACAAAAATCAGTTAGTTATCCTGCTTAAAGTTACGAAAAATATACTTTATTCCCCCTTTTCAAAAACCCTACCCAACCCCGTTCACCGAAAAATTATAGTACTTCCCCTTCGTCAGGTTTATAATTAGATTAAAGAAGCAGTTGCCGCCATCCAGCACTTCCACAATATCTTTTTTCCAGTTGCCGTCGGCATCGCAAAAACAGTTTATCCAGACCAGTTTTTCGCCCGTTGGTGTGATCACAGCTATATATTGTCGTTTGTATTTCCCCGCATCAATAATAAACTCGCTCCTTTTTACATCACTGTGCTTTGAGTGTATCCGCTCGTAAATATTTTCCTGCCCGGCATTATATCTCTCTATACTTTCTTCAAACAGGGGCTCCATGGTCTCTATCTCTTTTTCAGTAAGGCTTGTCGCAACAGAGCCCACAGGAAACCTGCTTTTTACAAACAGGTTCATCCTCGCGTCTGATGCATCGTAGGGGATCACCACATACTGCGATTTATGGAGATGCTTTGCATTTGCGTGTGCAAAACAGGTGAAAAGAAAAAGCAGGAAGAAAACTGTGTGTTTCATAAACCGGGGTTTAGTATTAAAGTTGGTGCTCTTCCCTCTTTCAAATTTCCTTCGGCGGCCTTCTCATTTCTTTCTTCAGCGATTCCTTTTTCTTGCTCTCCAATCGTTTTTCTTTAGCTGCTTTTGATGGCTTTGTTGGTTTGCGCTTTTTCTGCTTTACCAGGCTTTTAGCTACCAATTCTTCCAGTTTTGCCTGGGCTATTAATTTATTTTCCAGTTGCGATCGCGTTTCACTGCTTCTTACATGCAGGTAGCCGTCTTTGTTAATTTTGGTTGCGAGCTTTGCCTGTATCAGTTCTTTCTCTTCTTCTGTAAAATAGCCAGAACCGGCCACATGCCATAACGCCTCAGCCATGGTTTCCACCTTGTTCACATTCTGGCCACCCTTGCCGCCGCTCCGTGCCGTTTTAAATGATATTTCTGAAGAGAAGTCATTCATTATCACAAAAATAAGCGTTGTTTCTCCGTTATTCTTAAATATCCCACAAATTCTGACTTACGACTTATTTCTGCAACTTTGTCATAGAAATGAAACGGACACCCCATTTGTATAGATGTATGTACATTCAAAATTAAAACACGATTATGGCAAAGACAATATTTCACGCAGCAGATAAACGCGGACATGCAAAACATGGCTGGCTGGACGCGCATCATTCATTCAGTTTTGCAGACTGGTATGACCCAACAAAGGTACACTTCGGTGTTTTGCGGGTACTTAATGATGATATCATAGACGGCGGTATGGGCTTCGGCAGGCACCCGCATGATAATATGGAGATCATCACCATAGTACTCGATGGCACACTGGAGCATAAAGACAGCATGGGCCATGCACAGCAAATAGTACCCAATGAGGTGCAGGTAATGAGTGCAGGTACCGGTGTAACGCACAGTGAATACAACCCGGACCCGAATAAGAAAACCAACCTGCTGCAAACGTGGATCTTCCCCAATAAGAAGAATGTGCAGCCTCGTTACGACCAGAAAATGTTCCCAGCAGAGGATAGGGTGAATAAGCTGCAAACCATAGTATCCCCGATAGATAATAATGACGAAGGGATGAAAATAAACCAGGGTGCATGGATATACCGCACTACGCTGGAAGAGGGTAAAAGTTTAGCTTTCAACTTTCACGATAAAAATAACGGGGCCTATATCTTTCTCATTGACGGCAAGGTAAATGTAGGCGACCAGGCACTAAATAAGAGAGATGCACTTGGCATCAGTGAAACGGCTTCGTTTGAAATAAATGCAGGTGCGAAAAGTGATGTGCTGATATTTGAAGTGCCCATGACATGATAAAATCCAAAAAACAAGTGTGATTATAAAATCATTTATGTGAACCCGTTAGTACCGCCCCTTGGCGGTCATACGGGTTTAACTTGGACGGTGGTACTGCGATTAATTGAACCGGCAGAATCATTATCAGGTGTTTGATTAGCAGCGTTAAAGCCTTATTTTTATAAAAACATTGCTTATGGAAGAGATCACAAAACACTATGCCAAAGGTGATATAACTGTAGTGTGGAAACCCGAGCAATGTATCCACTCCACCGTATGCTGGAAAGGTCTTAACGAGGTTTTTAACCCAAAGAAAAGACCGTGGATAGATATGGAAGGCGCCAACCTGGAACGGATAAAAGGGCAGGTATCGCATTGCCCGTCCGGTGCATTGAGTTACATCGTAAACAACAAAACGGTAAGTGAAGATAGCGTTGCAACAGAAGAAGTGATATCCGCAGAGGCAATGAAAAACGGGCCGCTTATAGTATATGGAAATATTACCGTGAAGGACAGTAAAGGAACTATAGTAAAGAAAAACAAAGTAACCGCATTCTGCCGTTGCGGGGCCTCGTCCAACAAGCCTTTTTGTGATGGCACACATATAAAGATCGGGTTTAGAGATGAATGATAAAATAGAATGGCTGAGAGAAAGACTGAAACAACCCCTGCCTGGCCGTACCGCACAGGAACGCATGACCGGCAGGGTTATTTCTATGCCCGTGAAAGTGCCCGAAAATGCCAGACCCAGTGCGGTGCTCTGCCTGCTCTTCCCGCTGAATGATGAATTGCATGTGCTGCTCATGAAACGCAGAGAAGATAATACTGCACACAGCGGGCAGGTAAGTTTCCCCGGCGGCAGCTATGAGCCCACAGACGCCGATCTTAAAGCTACCGCGCTACGCGAGGCACAGGAAGAAGTGGGCATCCTTTCGTCTGAAGTAGATATTCTTGGTGCGTTAACGCCATTGTATATACCGGTGAGTAATTTCAATGTCTATCCTTTCGTAGGTTATGCGAAGCAGCGCCCCGAGTATAACCTCAGCCACAACGAAGTATCATATACAATAGAGGTACCGCTCGCAACCGTGCTGCAGCCCGAGCGAAAGATAAAGACAGATGTGACATCACCCGTCCTGCCAACTGTAATACGGAATGTGAATGCTTATAAACTGGAAGATGGTACGATCATCTGGGGTGCCACTGCCATGATGATAAGTGAACTGGAAGCCATACTGGAAAATGCCTGATCCTAATCTGATTAACTACTTTGTTCTTGTGCTCTATCCATATATCTCTATATGCACATCCTTTTTATCGTAGCCCATTTTTATTATCCGCTCTTTGGCCTCATCTATCATTGCCCGCCAACCGCAGAGCATGAACATGGAGGGCTGTTTGTCCACACAAAGTTTTTCATAAATGGCATGAACGTAACCGGTATCTCCTTCCCACTCCTCACGTGAAAGTGTTGGCCGATATGTGAATGCGGGCATCATGCGTTCCAGTTCTCTCATTTCATCGGCATACAACAGGTCTTCGCGTGTGCGGGTACCAAATAGCAGGTTGATCTGCCGGTGGGGTATTTGGTGATAGTTGATGTAATGCAGCATACTGCGAAACGGCGCAATACCGGTACCGGTGCAAATGAAATACATATCCTTCTCTATACGCTCCGGAAGCACAAAAATACCCTGCGGACCACGTAAAGTAAAGGTACTGCCTACCCTGATGTCATTAAATATATATTTTGAAGCAAGCCCGCCCTCCACGTAAACGACCGCAAGTTCTATAACATTACTTCCATCCGGCATAGATGCTATGCTATAGCTGCGCCAGCGTTTGTTGCGCTGTTCATGTATGGGCAGGTCCAGTGTTACAAACTGCCCTGCTTTGAACGAAAACACCTCAGTTTCCGGCAATTCTATCCAGAAGCGGCGTGTATTATGCGTTGCCTGTTCTATTTGCTTTACAATGCCGGTTTGCCACTGGGGAACCATAATGTTATGTTTTTTGAAACTGTTTTTTAAACTATATCTCGTAAGCCTTGCCTTCTATACTCACAAATACATTCGGGAAAATCGCGCTTGCCTCTTCCTGGAATGGTTCCAGCTCTTTATACTTTGAGGAAAAATGCCCGAGGAGTAATTGTTTGGCATTCGCCATTTTAGCCATTTTAGCAGCCTGTGCAGCAGTGCTGTGAAACCGCGCCACAGCTTTAGCTGCATCTTTTTCCAGGTAAGTACACTCATGGTATATAGTATCCACGCCTTGTACGATGTGCAGAAAACTATCGGTAAATAGTGTGTCGGCGCAATAAGCGTATTTTTTTACTGCCGGGCCATCTTCCGTTACCCATTCATTTTTCACTACAGTTCCGTCCTTACGCTCATAATCATTACCCTGTTTCAGGTATTCATAATAAGCAGCCGGTATCCCATATTCATTGCATTTGTCCGGGCGTAATTTCCTGCCCCTGGTTTTTCGCTCTACTAAAAAACCATGGCATTGTATCCTGTGCTCCACGGGAAAGCAGGTTACGCTGAATGAGGTATCATCTACCAGCAATTCACTGCCTTTGGGCAGTGGGTGAAAATAAAATGGATAAGACAGAACAGTGTCTGCCACACTAAGTATGATGTCAAGGATCGGCTTTAATTCAGCCGGGGCATATAAATGGAGCGGTGCAGTGCGGCCGAGCAAACTCATACTGTTGAGCAGGCCGGGTAAGCCAAAATAGTGGTCACCGTGCAGGTGGCTTATGAAAATATGGTGTACACTTCTCCACCTGAGCCCATAGCGTTGCATCTGTATCTGTGTTCCTTCCCCACAATCTATCAGCAACACTTCTCCATACACCGATACCGCCTGTGCCGATGGATGCCTGCCAAACGCAGGTAATGCTGAATTATTTCCGAGTATGGTTACCTTCATTATCAGGATTTCAGAATTTCAGAATTCCCAGAATTACTATCTGCGATTGCAATGTTATATTTAGAATTAAAAACTAGTTTGTATTGCAAACTGGTGCTTCCAAAATTAATGAGTAGTCCCCGTGCGAAATCGTACGCAACCACATAGTTTTTGGCTTGGGCCAGGTATACATCTTCAAGATCGATCACTGCCTTTAACTCTACAATTAGTTGATTTTCTACGACAAAATCAGCCCTTCTTTTCCCAACTTCAACTCCATCATAATATATTTTCTGTTCAACTTCCCGCTCAAAACTCAAACCGGCCTTCTCCATTTCAATGGCAAGGCATCTTTGATAAATTACTTCCTGGAAGCCATTACCAAGTGAACTATGTACTTTCATAGCGCATCCGATGATCTTATATGTCAGCTCGTCTTTTACCATTCACATTCAACAATTGCAATGATCACAATTCTGCTAATTCTTTAATTCTGTAAATTCTGATTATTCTTCATTAAACAAATCACGTTCAAGTATCTCCATGCTGATGATATCTATCGCTTCATCTATACGTGGCGCTATATTTATCAGCAGGTCTGTCTCGTCTTCTTTTATCACTGCCATCACTTTCTCACTTACACGGGTAAAAACCACTGATTTTTCCTCACCGTAGCTGTCTTCATGCATTTTTACCAGTTCAGGCACAATTGTTTTATCTATCTCGTTGCAATGCTGCAAATCTATAATAATGTTATTACTGCCGCTTTGCCGTGTTTCCATACACTTTTGTTGTAGTGCACCTGTCAAAATAGCATTTATTTTCTGTGAAACGGGAGTAATTACGGTAAAAGTGTCTTTGGTATCAATTTTGAATTCCATCATTAACGGTATTTAATATTTTCGATAGAAGCTGTGAATAAGTATAAAAATAAGACTTCTGAACAATACTTTCCTTCGTATATTACATACATTACTGAATTTTTTGCCCGTGAAGCTTTCCAGCTAAAAATAGCAATAGTTCTATAATTAATGACGATACCGGAAATCTATTGAAATCGTTAACTTTATATTCTAAAAACAAGGACTAGCAAATGGATTCTAATTTCTCGCCAAAAGTAAAAGAGATCATTTCTTACAGCCGGGAAGAAGCGCTAAGGCTGGGCAATGACTTTATAGGCACGGAGCATTTATTATTAGGCCTCATACGCGAAGGTGATGGTATGGCCTTAAAAGTATTACAAAGTATGCAGGTAGACCTGTTCGAGTTGCGTAAAGAACTGGAGCTTGCTATTAAAGACAAAAACAACAAACCACTTGCTAACATCAACAGCCTGCCGCTTACCAAGCAGGCAGAAAAGGTGATCCGCATCACTGTGCTTGAAGCTAAGGCGCTGAAAAGCACTACAGTAGAAACGGAACACTTAATGTTGTCTATCTTAAAGAACAAGGAAAACGTAGCCACACAGATACTTAACCACTATGATGTTGACTATGAGCGCTTTAAAGGCGAACTGACCATCTTACAAGGTGGCAGCCCTACCAGCGACTATAATGATCCGGGCTCTGAGGAATTTGAGGAAGACGAAGAACGCCGCCAGTTTCAACAGCAGCGCAAGCCTGCGAGCGGCAATACCAAGTCTAAAACCCCGGTACTGGATAACTTCGGCCGTGATATCACAAAATTTGCCGAATTGGGTAGTTTAGACCCCATTGTAGGCCGTGATGAAGAAATAGAGCGTGTATCCCAGATATTATCCCGCCGTAAAAAGAACAACCCGATACTTATAGGTGAGCCGGGTGTGGGTAAGACAGCTATAGTGGAAGGCCTTGCATTACGCATTGTTCAGCGCAAGGTATCACGTGTACTGTTTGACAAGCGTGTTATCAGCCTGGATCTTGCCGCACTTGTGGCAGGTACCAAGTACCGCGGCCAGTTTGAAGAGCGCATGAAAGCGATCATGAACGAGCTGGAAAAGAATCGTGACGTGATCCTGTTTATTGATGAGATACACACTATTGTAGGTGCAGGCGGTGCATCAGGCTCGCTCGATGCTTCCAATATATTCAAACCCGCCCTTGCACGTGGTGATCTCCAGTGCATAGGCGCATCCACACTGGATGAGTACCGTATGTATATTGAAAAGGATGGTGCGCTCGACCGTCGTTTCCAGAAGGTATTGGTAGAACCGCCAAGCGTTGAGGAAACAATAACCATACTTAACAATATCAAGTCCAAATACGAAGACTTCCATAACGTACTTTATGATGCGGAAGCAATAGAGGCCTGCGTAAAGCTCAGCGACCGGTATATGACCGACCGCCTGTTGCCCGATAAGGCAATAGATGTAATGGATGAGGCCGGCGCACGCGTGCACCTCAAAAACATCAACGTACCGGAAAATATCCTGGATCTTGAAAAGAAGATCGAGGAGATAAAATTAGAGAAGAATAAGGTGGTGAAAAGCCAGCGCTTTGAAGAAGCTGCCGCGCTGCGCGACCGCGAAAAGAGACTGGGCGAAGAACTGGACCGCGCTAAAGCAGAGTGGGAAGAAGAAGCCAAACACAAACGCTACCCGATAAACGAAGAGTCGATTGCTGAAGTTATCAGTATGATGACGGGTATACCTGTGATGCGGATGGTAGAAGCCGAAAGCGCCAAGCTGCGCCGCATGGATGAAGACCTGCGTGCAAATGTGGTAGGCCAGGATGAAGCGATCAATAAAATAGTAAAAGCGATACAACGTAACCGTGTGGGCCTTAAAGACCCCCGCAAACCGATAGGCTCATTCATATTCCTTGGCCCTACGGGTGTAGGTAAAACCGAACTGGCGCGTGCTCTTGCCCGCTACATGTTCGACAGCGATGATGCGCTGATACGTGTGGATATGAGTGAGTACATGGAAAAATTCTCGCTCAGCAGGCTTATAGGCGCCCCTCCCGGATATGTGGGTTATGAAGAAGGTGGCCAGCTTACCGAAAAAGTACGCCGCAAACCATATTCAGTAGTATTGCTTGATGAAATAGAAAAGGCGCACCCTGATATTTTCAATATACTGCTGCAGGTACTTGATGACGGGCAGCTCACCGATGGCCTTGGCCGCAAAGTGGACTTTAAGAATACACTCATCATCATGACGTCTAACATAGGTGCCCGCCAACTGAAAGATTTTGGTGCAGGCGTAGGTTTCACTACATCCGCAAAGGCAGTTAGCCAGGAAGACACCAACCGCGGTGTGATAGAAAAGGCGCTGAAACGCACTTTCTCTCCTGAGTTCCTGAACCGTATTGATGATGTGGTGATCTTCAACTCACTGGAAGAGAAGCATATCTCCATGATCATAGACATCATCATGAAGGATGTGATGAAACGTCTCAATACATTAGGTTTCGTAATGGAGCTTACAGACACTGCCAAGAAGTTCATTGCCGAGAAAGGTTATGACCAGCAGTTTGGCGCCCGTCCGTTGCATCGTGCTATACAAAAGTACCTTGAGGACCCGCTGGCTGAAGAGATTCTGAACCATCGTATCAAGTCCGGCGATAATGTTACTGCTGACTTTAGCGAAACTGAAAGTAAGATCGTCTTTACAATAGACCATTCTACAGCAAAGAAGGAAGAAGAACCTACTGTAGGGTAATAGGTCAAGGTTAAAAAGTTAAAGGCGGCCTTAGTTTATAGGCCGCTTTTTATTTTGAGTATCTTGTCAACTTCATCGTTTTCTGTATTTCCTTCATTTAGCCTATATTTACAGGTTAGTTATGGACTTGAAAAAATTCAGAATTACCGCCGCAAGAAAAAGAAAACCACTCTCTGCTTTCTTAGATAAACTAGATAAAATAGTACCCGAAGATATGCCTGCACTGGTTGCTAAAGTAGACGCCGGTGTATGGAAAGAAGTAGACTGTATGGAGTGCGCGAATTGTTGCAAAACAATGACACCTACCTTTACCAAAGCTGATGTAAAGCGCATTTCAGCACACCTGGAAATGAAGCCGAAAGAGTTTATGGACAAATGGCTTGTTAAGGAAGAAGAATCAGGCGACTGGGTAAATACTACACAGCCGTGCCAGTTCCTCGATGGTAATATCTGCTCTATTTACGAGGTGCGCCCTGCAGACTGCGCAGAATTTCCGCACCACAATAAAAAGCCTTTCGACCTATATAACGATACCTTTAAGAACAACCTCATTCATTGCCCTGCCACGCTTTTGCTGGTAGACCGGCTGAAAAAAGCAGTGGAGAAAGAATATATTTGGTAAGGTCTTTCTAAATGAAGCACAACAATGGGGCGCATACGGCGCTCCATTGCTATTTCAAGTAGTATATATAGTGTGGTTTTATAGCTTACTTTTTAGCTGCACTTTTTTTACTTGCAGCCTTTTTGGGTGCTGCGCTCTTTTTAGTTGCGCTCTTCTCTGTGCCAGTACTTTTTTTACTTGTACTTTTCTTCGTAGCAGTACTCTTCTTTGTTGCACTTTTCTTTGTACCTGTTGCTTTAGCGGGCACTTTCTTACCTTCTTTACGCGCTTCAGAGAGCCCAATTGCTATAGCCTGCTTTGGATTTGTGACTTTTTTCCCGGAGCGGCCACTCTTTAATTTACCCTCTTTCATTTCGTGCATTTCTTCATGCACTTTCTCCTGCGATGCTTTTGAATACTTTCTTGCCATAGTTGTAAGTTTTAATTAGATTAATTTTACTTCCTGGTAAAAAAACAATGCCAACCTTAAACAGAATAACCAATGGCAAGCAAGCTTCGTAAGTTTCTGAATGTTTTTATAGATGCCGGAATAGAGTTTGTCGACGACAATGCCACTAAACTAAGTGCTTCGCTGGCTTATTATACCCTGTTTTCCATAGGGCCTTTGCTGCTGGTTATCATTACTATACTTGGCTTTTTTTATACCCGCGCCTATATTACGACGCAGATATTCGACCAGATACAGGGTATTATTGGCATAAATGCCACCGCACAACTGCAAAGTGTGCTGGTGAATATTAACCACCAGGCGAATAAAACACTATTTGGGATTATCGGTATCCTTGTTTTCATCTTTGGTGCGACAGGTATCTTTTCAGAGATCCAGGGCTCTATAAACTATATCTGGTCTATAAAAGCCAAGCCTAAAAGCAACTGGCTGAAATATCTCCGCGACCGGCTGCTGTCCCTGGTACTGGTCATAGGCATGGGTTTCCTTATGATGGTCACAATATTTATAAACCTGCTTATAGACCTGCTTTCCGGCCGCTTGCACCATATACTTGGAGATGCAGATATCATATTGCTGAAGGCGGCCAACCTTGGCCTCCTGTTCCTTGTTGTCACAGTGGTTTTCCTTGTTATCTTCAAAATACTGCCTGATGCGCGCATTCACTGGAGAGATGCACTTGTGGGATCTGTGCTTACATCTGTACTGTTTCTTATTGGCAAGTTCCTCATCAGCTACTATATAAGCTACTCCAAGAGCATTAATCTTTACGGTGCTGCCACATCCATTATCATACTCCTTTCATGGGTTTATTATTCTTCCATAATTCTCTATTATGGGGCAACATTTATTGAAGTGTACGCACATACATACGGGAAAGGAATTATGGTAAAGGATAACGCGGTACACATCATTAAGCGCGAAAGTATCTCCCGTCACCTGCGCAGGAATATGGGCTCTGATGAGCCGGAATAGGCTATCCGGGATTCCTGTTTAGCAACTGCTTTATGGCGGGCACAGATATGAACCTGAACACGAACATAAGGGCAATACATACAGTGCCGAATACAGAAAGCTGGACCAATGAAGAGCCTCCCCGCATTACAAACATAACCCCGAGCGCAAGGGCAATAATGAGCGCCAGGTAGCCAAGGTGCGCCAATACCCATTTAATGTTGACCGGTAACTTGATGATCTTTACCGCAAATATTATAAATGCAAGAGATAATGAGGTCTGCGTGATGAATGATGTAATTGCGCCGCCTTCTGCTTTATAGAGTGGTATCAGGTAAAAATTAAGCGACAGGTTTATTACCACACCTGCGAAAGCGATAATGTTCAATGTCTTCAGGCTGCCATTGGCGGTAAGCAGTGTAGAATACACATACATAAGGCACCATGACGGGAAGGATGCGATCAATACAGCGAATACGATCTCGTATTCTACCGACATGGTACTGTAGATCGCACTTTTATGATACAGCAGGTGCATAATGTCCTTGCTGAAGAAAATACCCGCTATAGCCACCATAAACGACATCGGCAGCAACATATTTACACATAGCCTCACTATCTGCCGCACGTCCTGTTTTTCTGAAAGCATACGACCAAACATTGGTAAAAGAATAGTAGCGAACATTAGCCCAAACATATTGGCCTGGTCCAGCAGCCTGAAGGCCGCCGCCCATATCCCCGCCTGTACTTTACCATCTGCGCATATGCGCTCCATCATCATAGCATCTGCCCGGTTATAGACCGACATCTGGAAAATGAGCAGCGCATATGGAAAGCTCTGCTTTATTATCCGGAAAATCTCCGGCGCGTTAAAGGAGAACTTGAGCTTCACCTTGCCTATGCGCTTTAAAATAATGTAGCCTATTACCGCAGCAATAAAGTAGCACACTATCTGGGCTATCACAAACCACTGTATCTTAAACAAATGCGCGGTAGGCGGATAAATAAGCAGGAACCCGCAAATGATGATCATCAGCAGGCGGTCGGTTATGGAGAGCACTCCGTCCGTCTTGAAGCGGTGCAGGGCCGCTACATTGCTTCTTATAAAGGATACCAATGCATTCAGCGACTGTATCAGCAGCACGCCTATCAGTAAATTCAGCTCCCAGCCACGATACCCTATGGCATACCCCCACAAATAAGCCAGTGTCATATAAAAAACGATGAGCACCAGCCGGGCCGACAGCATTGCCGGGAATAAGGACGGTAATTTATCCGGGTCCTGGGCTATGGTGCGGCTGTTATAGCTGCTTATGCCAAAATCAAGTATTGTCTGGAAAATGATGCTTAGGCTAAGCAGGGCAGTATAGGTACCGTAAGATGCTGTGGGAACGGTATTTTGCACCGTACGGTCAATAAAAAAAACCCATATCGGCTTCACCAGTACATTTACCGCTATAACAAAGAGTATATTTTTTACAAAAAACCGGCGCATTTGGATAATTAACGGGCTATAACGCAGTAAAAGTATATTTTTGTTGCCATAAGGTATGCGAATTGCTGTAAATACACGACTGCTGTTAAAAGGAAAGCTGGAAGGTATAGGTTGGTTTACTTATCAAACGCTGCAACACATTGTAAAGGACCATCCCGAACATGAGTTCTTTTTCTTTTTCGACAGGCCCTACGACCCCCAATTTGTTTTTGCAAAGAATGTAACGCCCGTGGTGGTTCACCCGCAGGCACGTCACCCCATATTATTTTATATATGGTTTGAATGGAGCATACCCTACATGCTGCGCAAGTACAAGATAGACCTGTTCCTGTCGCCGGACAGCTATATGTCTATCAGCACAAAGGTGCCTACCTGCTTAGTGATTCACGACCTTGCCTTTGAGCATTATCCCGAGCATTTTGTTATTGCCCACCGCTTATACTGGCGGCACTACTCCCCGTTATTTGCACGCAAAGCCGAGTGCATAGCTACAGTATCCACCTTTTCCAAGAACGATATCAGTGCACGCTATGGTATAGACCCGGCCAAAATAGATGTGGTATACAATGGCGCGCACGATGAGTACCGTCCGCTGGACCCCACAACCCGTGACGCTGTAAAAAAACAATATGCCGATGGTTGCGAATACTTTGTGTTTGCCGGTGCCCTGCACCCACGTAAGAATATTGTGAACCTGCTGAAGGCATTCGTGATCTTTAAAAAGCGCCAGCATACCAATATGAAGCTGGTGATCGCCGGCCGCCCTGCCTGGAAGTATGAGGAAGTGGAACAGATGCGCTCAGAGATGCCTTTTAAGGACGATGTGAAGTGGGTGGGGTATATGAACGTGGATGAGCTTTCCCGCGTCATAGGCGGGGCTTATGCGCTTGTCTATGCTTCCCTTTTCGAAGGCTTCGGGATACCTATACTCGAGGCCCTGCAGTGCGATGTGCCTGCCATAGTAAGCAATACATCATCCATGCCCGAAGTGGCCGGTGATGCCGCCCTTCTGGTAGACCCCTCTGATGCAAACGACATTGCCGATAAAATGCACCAGCTCTATAAAGACGAGGCCCTGCGCAACAAACTAATAGCCAACGCCCGCATCCAGATCAAAAAGTTCGACTGGGAAGGTTCCGCTTCCCGCCTCTGGGAGAGTATGATGAAATGTGTGAAGGGTTAAATCCGGCTAATACAAAATCTTTGGTTCCCGGCTTTACTATACTTATCACCGTTCGTTGCGTCGCACTCTTGTACGTCCATAGCTTTATTCATCATTGCGAAGTATGCACCACCCGCACACACTTCCGCTCTCCGTTCCCGCTCACTACCTGCACTATATATACACCATCCGATAGGTGTGAGATATCAATTACTTCTTTAACCTTTTGACTATTTAACCTTTTAACTTCCACACCCATAATATCAAACATCCTCACTTCACCCCCCATAGCATTCGCAACCGTTATACTCCCTCCCGCCGGGCTTGGATATACCAATGGCTCCCTCTCCTTCGGAGAGGGCTGGGGAGAGGTCCCCTCTGTTACCACCCCCACTGTATTACACGCACTATTACTCCCGCAGTAAGTATACACTGTTGCACATACACTATAGGTACCTGTGGCACTATAGGTATGCACCGGGTCTGTAAGCGTGCTTGTGCTGCCATCACCAAAGTCCCATCTTATGCTGTCTGTGCAACCGGCTATGCCTGTGTATGTAAAATCCAAAGTATGGCTGCCCGTGTCTGTAAAAGATACCGCGGGCGGCCCCGCGCAGGGCAGCACATTTACCGTCACCGTATCATAGGTTACAGTACCGCACAGGTCCATTGCCACTACATATGTGGTCGTATCGGTGGGCCGCACTATTATGCTGCCGCCGCTGTCTATAGGTGCTGTGCCGCCCAGCACATACCAGTAGCACGGCATGCCATCTCCGCTGCTGTCCGCACCTATGTGTGCGCTGCAGCCCACTGTTATAGCCACATCAGGGCCGGCATATGCTGTGGCATTGCTCGCTATTACGCTTACATCGTCTATGAGGTAATTTGATGTATGAGCGCCTGGTAAAATAGCAATATGTTCTGTATGAGACGTGTCATGAAAGTTACCTATAGTTATATATTTTTCAGTTCCATTAGCAACAAAGCTTCCTTGTATTTTTACCCAATTCAGTGTATCATTAATGATCCCTGTATCTTGAATCTGCGGCACAAATTCTAAAAGCGTATGGCCACAATTCGTACTAGTATCTATTGTCCCATCGTCCAAATAAGCATCTATATGATTTATGGCATAACCCGAATGATTTTCG
This sequence comes from uncultured Bacteroidota bacterium, assembly GCA_903821975.1. Classification (GTDB taxonomy): domain Bacteria; phylum Bacteroidota; class Bacteroidia; order Chitinophagales; family Chitinophagaceae; genus Nemorincola. The sequence goes on along the minus strand of CAIJNJ010000493.1, from coordinate 2,358 downwards.
TTAACCACAAAATAAGTAACACAATATGATTGTCCAGCAACAAGGTGGCTTGATAACTGGCCTTGAAGGTAATCTTGATAATAGTTACCTGTGGTTATGTAAAAATTATCATAAAACATTATCGCAGATGCCATACCATTGCCAGTACGTGGATAATGGTAAAATCTACCATTAGAAGGTATACTAGATGATGCATTCGTTGAACAAGTGTTGCAATATTCAGGCAAGCAAGCGGCGGGCATAGATGTCAGCGGGTCTCCGTAATGCCAACTTGTATCTACTCCATTCCAATATGCGGCATAAGAAATCTCGTTCAAATATTCAGGACAATTTGTATATTGTTCAAAGCTAGGATTCTTCACAAGATTTACCTGTGCCTGCGAAACTATGCAGGCACAAGTAAACAAGATCAGGATCAAAAACCTTTTTGTCATTCTATTACAAATTTAAGCATAAACCGTTTGCCTTTGCTATCGGTAAGCTGCAAAAGATATAGCCCCGGTGTTTTATTCATCATATTAAGGTGGGTGATCGCACCTTCAAAATGAAGTTCGCCTTTGTAAATGCTCATGCCGGCGTCATTCCATATCTCCGCTTTCACAGGGTTTGCATCTGGTATCAGTTGCCTCAGCGAAATATTTCCGTCACTTGGATTCGGCGATAAGGTATATTGCTGTTGACTGATGCTACTGTTGGGTATGCTTTCAAAAAGCGAACTGTCTGTTTCATTATTTGTATGGCCGCCCTAGTCGAAACAGAATGTTCCGCCGCAGGCTCACATCCCGCATCGTTAAACATTCTCAGGTCCTGGTAGATAAGGCTGTAGAGCGCTCGTGCATGGTATATCACCGAGCCGTCGTGAGCAAGGTCGAATGATCATTGCGAAGTATGCACCACCCGCACACACTTCCGCTCCCCGCTCCCGCTCACTACCTGCACTATATACATACCATCCGATAGGTGCGAGATATCAATCACCTCTTTATCCTTTATCAGGCACTTGCCACAGTGAGCCCCGCCGAACTGTAACACTTCAACGCCCATAATATCAAACACCCTCACCTCGCTCCCCGCAGCATTGTCTATATGCAGCACCCCTCCCGCCGGGCTTGGATATACCAATGGCTCCCTCTCCTTCGGAGAGGGCTGGGGAGAGGTCCCCTCTGTTACCACACTCACTGTATTACACGCACTATTGCTTCCGCAGTAAGCATACACCGTTGCACATACACTATAGGTACCAGTGGCACTATAGGTATGCACCGGGTCTGTAAGTGTGCTGCTGCTGCCATCACCAAAGTTCCACCTTATACTATCTGTGCAACTAGTAGTACCTGTATAAGTGAACCCTATTGTGTGACTGCCGGTGTCTGTAAAAGAAGCAACTGGTGCGCCCAGGCAAGGCAGCACATTTACCGTTACTGTATCGTATGTCACAGTACCGCACAGGTCCATTGCAACCACATAAGAAGTTGTGTCTGTGGGGCGCACAAGTATACGCCCCCCGCTGTCTATAGGCGCTGTATTGCCCATTACATACCAGTAGCACGGCATACCATCTCCGTTGCTATCCAGCCCTATATAAGTGCTGCAGCCCGCATTTATTGTTACATCAGGCCCGGCATTTGCCGTGGCATTGCTCGCTATTACACTCACATCATCAACTAAATAGTACGAATAATGATCACTACTTACAACTATTTTGGCAGTGTGTCCCGTATCATAAAAATTACCGATCGTAATGAATCGCTCTGTACCATCGGCTATAAAACTACCCTGTATCTTTGTCCAGTTAAGAGTATCATTAATTATTGTTGTACTTACCACTTGAGGCACATCTTCAGGATGCGGGTAGCCACAATTGCTGTTTGTGTCTATGCTGCCATTGTCAAAGTATGCACCTATATGATTAACTGCATAGCCGGACGCACCTTCCAGTACTACGTAGAACGTAACGCAATACGACTGACCCGCAACTAGGTAACTGTATAAATGCCCTTGTAAATAATCTCTTTTATAGACACTGAGGTAACTTTCATCAAAGTACATCATCATTTGTGACATTCCATTACCGGTACGGGGGTAATGGTAAAAATAACCATTGACCGGCTCTCCCGTAACGCCATTAGAACTGCAACTATTTATATATTCGGGCGAACAGTTAGGGTCTCCAGCATAAGCAACCGGTATAAATACATAACTCGTATCAATACAACTCCAGTAATTAGCAACCTTTATTTGGTCAAACGTCCATGGACATGTATCCCTTTGCTCTAAGCTTGGATTTCTTACAAGATTTACCTGTGCATGCGAAGTAATGCAGGCACATGCCTCGTCCCGAAATAGGTATACGTTGGT
>CAIJNJ010000492.1 GCA_903821975.1 uncultured Bacteroidota bacterium | reverse complement strand
GCACGGCAAAGTCAAAACTGAAAAGTGCACCTGGTAATACCGGGCATTTAGGGTTGTTGGTATAAAAGAACCGGCTACTTAGAATGTATGTACTTTTGGGTTTTGACTTTTTACTTTTGCCTTTAAACCATAGGCCCCCTTCGTAGACTGTATCTACTTTTGGCTTTTGCCTTTTAACCTTTGCCTTTTTACTCATCGCATCATCATCGGCTCCTCCACTTTTGGCTTTTGCCTTCTTACTTTTACCTTTTTACTCAATGGCACAGAATTTATGAATAATGAGGTAAACACCCGGATGAAAACAGCACTTGTTATTGGCGCTACAGGATTAGTGGGTAGCCGGTTAGTGGATTTGCTATTAAAAGATTCCCGTTTTGAAAAAATTAAGGCGTTTGTAAGAAAAAGCACCGGCATCCATAACAATAAGCTGGAAGAGCATGTAGTGGACTTTGACGACATGGACGCATGGAAGAAACAGTTGACAGGTGATGTGCTATACTCAGCAATGGGTACCACACTTAAGGCGGCAGGCGGCAAGGATGCACAATATAAAGTAGACTACACGTATCAATATCCGGTAGCAAAAATGGCGGCGATAAATGGCGTAAGCACCTATGTGCTCGTATCAGCAGCAGGCTCAGCTCCCGATTCCAAAATTTTCTATTCACGTATGAAGGGCGAACTTGAACGGGACATTAAGAAGTTGCCTTTCGAAACTATACATATCATGCGCCCTGGTATGCTGGGCAGCGGCAGAAAAGATATAAGGACAGGTGAGCAATTAGGCATTGGCGTTATGAAAGTGATATCAATGATACCCGGCTTGCGCAGCCTCAGGCCCATAGAAGGCGCAGAAGTGGCCCATGCCATGATAAACGCCACCTTCAGGCGAACACTCGGCATCCACAGCTATACACTCGGCGACATCTTTAAACTAATTTGAAAAGTATATCCCAAGGCCATTTTCAAATTAATTTGAAAACTGCAGGTACTCTTTCACAATCTTAATATTCCATTGATTATATCGTTTAGACTTCTGCTTTTGTATCAGCATATTCTATGGTGCCGTAGGTGCCAAAGCTTTGTAGTGGGCACGGGCAACCTTTCCCCACATGCGCCCCATCGGCGGCGCCACAATTGCAGCCATGATTGTTTTTGACGTATAAACGGTGCTACTAGTTGCCCCAACCTTTAGGTTGGGGGAGTAAGAGGAGTGGACGGCTTTAGCCGAAATGAGATCAACGAATTAGAAACCCAAAATGAAAACACACTCCATTTTCAAATTTTCAAATCATCAAATTTTCAAATTAAACAGGTCATTTTCAAATTTTCAAATCACCAATTTTTCAAATTAAACAGGCATCGTCGAATTGTCAAATTAAACAAGCCATTTTCAAATCATCAAATTTTCAAATTAACCAGGCCATTTTCAAATTTTCAAATTTTCAAATTAGTCAAGCACAAACTTCCAGCTACCATCTTTTTGCTTTTTCCATATGGTATGAAAGACGCCATGGTCGGTCATGGTAGTGCCGGCACGCGTGCCCGAGAAGTCAAACTCTCCGTAGGTATAGCCCATATCACCTGCATCTGAAACAGATACGAAAGATGGCTTCCAGGTAAGTTCATCATTCTTTTTATCGGGCTTTCCGTAAAACTGCTTTATCCCTTCCTTGCCCTTATATACTTTAGTAGTGCGGCATATCACGGCATCGTCTGCAGCAAATGCCAGGAATGCAGCTTCAAGGCCCTTTTCTTTGGCCATTTTGCAGAAAGCGGTCTCTGCTGCAAGTATCTCTTCCTTGGCTTTCGCCTGCACATCTTTGTTTTGCGCAAGTAGATGAAAGGAGATAGTGAGCAATAAGAATAAGCAGGATATTTTTTTCATGGTGGTTGTTTTGTTATGCGTTTTCTGTAGGTATCTCTGGCTGGTTTTTATCTTTGTAAAATAGCAGCAGCCCTGCGCCGATCAATACGAGTAATACCGATAATATCTCCGCCTGTGTGGGACGAACAAAACCCCAGTCATACTTATAGTTCACACGTATCAGTTCTACCAGGAATCGCTCAACACCGACAAATATCAGGTATGTGCCAAACATCTGCAGGCTGCGTGTGAAGCGCTTACGCAGCATCCATAATACAAAGAAAAGCAGGATGCAGGTAATGGCTTCATAGACAGGGGTAGGGAACACACTTACAGGCAATACAGTGCAATACTCGCCCGTGCAGCCTGCTATAGGCATGCCTTCATGTCCTACATTGTGCGGGTAGTTCATACCTACGAGCCAGCGCGGTAGCCACGAGGGCGCTTCAAACCATGCTTGTGGTGCGGGGCCTATCAGTTGCAGCGCTTTTGGGTTGCTGCCCTGTGCTGCAAATTGCAGCGAACCATCGGGGTTGGTTACGTATGCGGTATTATAGATACCCCAGTCCCCATCGCCGGAGAACTGGCAGCCAAGGCGGCCAATGCCGTAGGCCAGCATAATGCCGGGTGCCGCTGCATCACACATATGCTTGAAGGGTATGTTGTGCTTGCGTGTATAATAATAAAAGAGTAGGGTAGCCACAATGAGCCCGCCAAGGAAGGTAAGCCCGCTCGATGAGGTGAGGTTATGAATAGGATCTTTAATGAAATCATCCCATGTTTCAAAAGCGTTGAATATCTTAGCGCCGGCAAGGCCGCCTACGGCTGCTATCACTACTATCTCCGTCATCAGCTCATGCGGGTATATGCGCACCTGCTGCACTTTCGGTTCGGGTAGCTCCTGTTTTTTTACTTCGGCATACTTCATGTACCCGATCACCGCAGCGCCCAGTATGCCTGCAATAAAATTACCCTTGATCGATAAAAGATAACCCATCGGGTCCGGCGACACCTCAGGGAAATGCCCGAATACACCACCTATTTTAAAACCTATAAGAAAACCGATGATCGCGGAAATGACAAGCTCAGATGTAGTTAGTTTTTTCCCCGTTGTTATTGTTTGTATTTCGGGGTGTAGCAGGCCCTGTTTTTCTTTTCTTTTCAGTTCCTGCCCTGTTGCCCATGCCGCACCTATAAAAGATAAGGCAACAAGAAAACCAAACGTTTTGAACAGGCTAAGCCATTGCGGCATCTCATGTCCGAAAAGGCTTTGAAATAAATACTGGAAGTCAGGATACATGGGTGTAAATGTAAGTTGATAAGTTGATAGGTTAATTGGTTAAAAGGTTAAAAAGTTGATTGCCTAAAGGAGAACTTGATATTAATATTACTATGTTGCAACTCCTGACTTACGACTTCCATCGCATGCTTTATCATATTATCAACTGCCATGTCCGGGTTTTTGGAAAATGTTTTATTGGCTCTGTTCGCAAGGGCTGCGCTTATGGATAGGCATTTATGCCCAAGCAGCTTTCCCATGCCATATATCGCAGCCGTTTCCATTTCAAAATTCACAATGCGCGTATCCTTGCACTGGAAAGTAGCAAGTGCATCCAGCAGGTTCGGAAGTGCTGGCTGCACCCTTAGCGTGCGTCCCTGTGGTGCATAAAATCCCGGGCACGTGGCCGTAATGCCGTGCACATATTCCGGCCCGAAATGCTTGCGTAGCGAAATAGATGCTTCAGTGATATATGGGGTAATACCCTTAATACCTATATTAGAGTGCCGCTGAAATTCATTCAGGATAAAACTTTCATCAGGGTTATTGGTGTGCTTGTAGTAATGCAGCAGGTTATCAAGCCCTATGCCGTACGATGATATGATGCGGCTATCCACAGGTATATCTTTTTGCAAAGCGCCGCAGGTCCCCAGCCTTATTACCGACAGAACGGTTTTCTTATCCTTTATCGTACGCGTCTTAAAATCTATATTCACCAGCGCATCCATTTCATTAAACACAATGTCTATATTGCCCGAGCCAATGCCAGTGCTGATAACACTGATATGCTTTGTGCCTATATAACCGGTATGTGTAATAAATTCCCTGTGCTGCGCTTTATGCGTTATCCGGTCAAAAAATTTCGATACCTCCTTCACCCTGTCCGGGCTGCCTACGGTGATCACGGTTGTGGCCAGGTCTTCAGGTGCCAGGTCCAGGTGGTATATTCTGCCACGCTCATTTATTATCAGTTCCGAATCTTCTATGGGGCCTATTATATTACTGCTCATTGCATTAGGTTATTTTCCGGTTGTAAAGAAACAATTTTTTACTACATTTGCAGCAAGGTCGGATGGCCGAGTGGCTAGGCTCAGCTCTGCAAAAGCTGCTACAGCGGTTCGAATCCGCTTTCGACCTCTTAATAACCCCTATCAGTCAATACTGGCGGGGGTTATTGTTTTTTGGGGTACGGTAATGGGGTACGGTGTGAATAGCAATTGTAATAAGCCTAGTGTCTCAATGAAAGGATTGGGGCGGTGGGCGTGTTTCGTTCTCAATGGTTACCACCCCAGCTAATGACTTGTTCACTGAGCTGCGCCCTGAAACGCAACGGACGCTTTTCGTTCTCGATAATGATATTTGGGAAACATGGCTTAGTAATGATGGAATAAAATTGAAACTTTTTTTCAATTATGAAACGTAAGCTTTCATAATGAATGATAAATTTACCTGTTATGCCGGTAAATTTAAACATTTCAAACCTATTTTATAATGTATAATTCACTTCTTCATGAAGTCTAATTTATGCCCGATACTCCCGTGCATCGCCTGTTTTCAGCCTCAATTTCATGAGCATAAGGTATAATGGCTACATTCGGGTGGCATTAGGAACCCTTCAACTTTGAATATTTTCCCGTCCTTTATTTGCACTTTGAAAAACACCTGTTGCTATGGTGTTTCAATTCAGTAACTTCTATTATTTAAGTTCCACAACTCCTTGATCTAAATTTAGAAATCCTCCGCTTAAATGCAAATAAAATAAATTAGCATTCTTTCTTGGAACCTCAAAAATCAAAAAACCGTCTTTCCAGATGTTTGGATTAAGCTGTTTCATAAATAATGTTTGATGCCCTGTTAGTTCTAATGCAGTAGAACCTTCAATTGAAATTTCATATTCCGCTCCATTTTCGTCCGTTAATTTAAAAAGCGAATTATCCAAACTATGTTCTGTATTGTCTCTATTCATAACTCTTAAAGAAACAACTAAGAATACACCATCAGCATTCCTTTTTACAAAATAATTACCTACAGAACGATAAAAATTTACATTGTCAACTGAGTAAGTAAAATTTCCTACATTAATCAATTCAGTCATTTTTTTATAGTCACTTTTATCTACGTGTTTATTATGGAACGTAGTCCAATACAAACCGAAAAGTATTAATAAGAATACAAAGCCCTTGAATGCTTTGACATTTTCTAACTTTCTATTTATTTGTGCCATAGCTGCATTTTAAACTATTGATTATTGAAAAATAAATCGGCGTGGAGCTTACAACATCCCAACTCCGGTACTGGTATACCTTTTCGGAAATGTGTAAGTCCACGCCTTTGGGGGCGCTGCTCACAAACATTTTCCGAGATTTTTGAAATTACCAGTTTCGAGTTGGAAATGATTGCAACAACTTTAAAGTTCTATATGTAAGTTTTCTTTAGTTTCTATTCATTCAAACATTTTTATTTGGTGTAAATGTAAAGATTGTTTGGACACACTCCTGTCAAAGCAAAAAAATAGACGCTTTGGTAATACTTAACCTTATTCAAGGCTGATAAACCTATCCGTTATACATAGGTTCACTTAGATTTACATTTAAGCATTTCAGCTGCTATTTGTTCATCCGTCAGTGATCGTAAAAAATAAATATCGTCAGAAGGAATATTGTCTTGAATTATTTTTTCAGTATGCCTGTTCGATTTACTTAAACGTTCCATTACCATGCGTATCAACGCAACGGACGGCTCAATAGTCTTGGTTATCTGCCTGATTGTGTGAGGCTTTACTTTGCCGTCATTGCCTATCTTGCCTAACTTTACTATTTCAACAACTTCACGCACGGATAACATTGCAGTCATGCTCTTTGAAGCTTTAAATACTTGGTTATCTGCCATGATTGCAGTTAGCACCGCCTTAGTTTCTTTATAAAGCCTGAGTCCGGTTTCGCAGTAGACAGTATTATTGGGATTGATCCAACGATAAAAAGTATTCTTATTGATTTTACAGGCTATACAAGCGTCTTCAAGGGAAACACCCCTCTCGAAAATATTGCATATTGATTCAATGACTTTTAAGCGTTCTGCCGGGGTATATTTATCATTCCGAGTTTGTCTTTTTGGAATTTCTACAGTTATTGTAAGTGTTGTCCTATTTTTATTGGGGATGTCTCTTTTTGTGCCGAATATCCCATCAGAAGTTACTTTTTTTTGAGAGCGGTATTTCTGCTTTTTAATATTTTCTTTATCTCGTTCTCCTTTAAGTTTGCCAGTTTCGCTTATATAATTTTTACCGATTAACTCTTTCACATTCTTCTTAAACAACGCATCATCCTCAAAGTATCTATATAAAGTTTTTCTGGCTATGCTCAATTCCCTGCAAAGCATTGCTATGTCTCTATAGTTGGCAGCGCTACGGAGTACAATTGTTTTACGGGTCTTTATGTTTTCAATGTGTGTCATAAAAAGCTACAGATGTCCTCACTAAAAACAAATGTAAAAAACTATTCAAAGTGTGCCAAAATGCCTTATTGCGTAACCGAGATTTCAATTGGATTTTTATCGGCTACTTTTGCATTTTCATAAAGCCGTTGTACTTGGGTTTGCTTGAAAATACAGTTTCTACGGGTTTTAAAGCCCTCCAGATTTAGTTTATTAGTTATCTCATAAAATGACTTTCCGGCATTTCTCATTGATACGATCAAAGCGGAGGCCCGTTTGTTATTTTCATTGATATTTGCATTAATCATCCTTTGTCGCCTGCCGTTATCTATTGCCAGTCTATTCAAATTTTGAGGTGAACCCAATTTTTTACCCTGTTTTTTCAATTCGTGTAAGGCAGCCTTAGTACGTTGGCTAATGCGTTCTCTCTCATCCTGAGCTAACACTGCCATAATCCCAATTGTTACCCGGTTTGCATTAGGCATATCAGCACAAACAAAATCTACTTGACTATCTCTTAGGGCGAAAATAAATGCTGCATTCCGACTAAGCCTGTCAAGCTTTGCAATTAGTAATTGTGCATTGTTCTTCTTTGTCTCAGCAATAGCAAGTTTTAATTGTGATCTATCGTTATTTTTCCCGGACTCAATATCGGTAAATTCTGAAATAACACAATCATTACAGTTATTTGTAAACTGTTTAATCGCTGTTTTCTGCGCATCTATTCCCAGCCCACTTTCTCCTTGTTTCTTTGTGCTGACTCTGTAATAAGCAATATATTTCATTGGTAGTCACGTTTATTAAAGGGATGTTTGTAAAATGTAAGTATTGTTATTTTCTATTGAAATTAATTAAATCTTTTGTGTCTTGCAAATTATTTTGTTGCTTTTTTAGTGAAGTGGAGTTTAAAAAAAAGTAAGTACTCAATAATGATATAGCAAAGGCTACCCTAAGTGAGTAGCCTTTGTAAAAAACTAAAACTTTGATTGAACTTTACTTAGCCAACACAATTTTTCCCACACTTACTAAGCCGTTGTCTGTGCTCGCCTGGAATAAATAGATCCCATTTGCAAGTAGGTGAGTATCCCATAAAATTTTACCCGCATTATTTCCTGTATGCAATTCAGCAACCTGTTGCCCAACTACATCGGTAATAACTATTCTTACGTCGTTACCCGCGTCCGGTATATTGTACTCAAATGTTACCATTCCACTTGCCGGATTCGGGTACGCTGAAAATACATTGCCATTATCCGAAGGATAAGAAACACCGGAAGAAAGCTCGCCGATATTATCAGATTCACCACCGGTGCCACCACCCGCATCCCTGAGCGTAAAGCGGGTATAATGGCATGGGAGTACCAGCACCCTGACATTGATAATGCCCGTTGTGATACTCGTTATTATCTGCCGGGCTGTATTGTAGGTAAACGCCGGGCCACTTGATGTATCGAGCCGGGCAATCTCAAGGCTATCAAGATGGAATATATCGCTGCCGCGGCTTTCGGCATGCCTCATCACATCCCATAAGCGAGTGTAAGTGCGGTATACATTGATGTCTTGCGGCGTAGACTGAAACGCAAAATCAGGACGCAACTCGCCGAGCGAATCAATGCTCAACAGTTCTCCAATCCTCTCAAATAGTCTGCTGGCGTGAACACGCTCACCAATAAAATTATAGTAGCCAACACGGGCATACCATGACCAAAGGCTACCGATCTCTTTATACCATTTGCCAACACTATCGAACTGCGTATACCGGCTATTGCTGTCGAGCATATAATATATGCTCGTGTTATCCATGCAGACGCCTGTACTTGCAGAATCCAAGACACTTACAGCGGTATCGTTTGGCGCTTTCAGCGCCATCATAATGATATTGGCAGCCTCGTCCATTTTTATTTTATTTTTTGCAATAGAGTGCTCCAATTTCACCCGCCGGTCAATAGCCTTAGCCGAATCACTCAACATAACCATATCGGTAGGTGTAATGCTGTATGCCGTATGTGCGTATGGCAGGAAGCCAGGTTCACTTAAGACCACCGGGTTTCTCCGGAGTACACTAATATACCGTGCGTAAGGAAGGAGACCCCTGCGGGTAACATGATAAAGAGAAGAATCTGACAACCAAGGGGATGGCGGACGTACCAGACTATCTAACTGCAACGGCCTGACAGAGGTTTGTATACCGTGAACCATGGATGGTGTGCTGCCGTTATCCAGCAGCTCATAATATACAAGCAGCGAATCCTCCCATGACCTTTTAGCTATGCGGAATTCTTCTTTATAGGTCTGTAAGGTAGACTGATCTAATCTTACCGGCCCGAATGCGCCAGATGCTATGCTGATTGTGGAACCGCAAGACTTGGGCGTATTTACCGGGGTAGCGGTTACATGACCTGAAATTACATGAGGTCGTTCTGTTGTGCTGTCGACTATGTAATAAAAATAACTGATGCTATTGGCGGTGTTATTGACAATATTGTTCACAGAGCCTGAGAATGTGTTACCCGCTGGCTTTGTTGGTAAATACTCTGATCCCTGGTTGGGACTTATGCCCTGCCAAGGGACTGTGCCGGGATCGTTTGCAACAAGGATATCCGTATTGTTATTAGTAAAGGTGTTGCAGGCTACGGTGAAGGCAGCATTATCACCCACCGCCATGACGCCCTCTGTAAGGCTATCGAAAGTGCTTAGATAAACTTTGTTTGCCGTTACGGAACTGACGTTGGCATTGGCAACAGCGACACCCACATTGTGCCATGTGCTGCTGGTGCTTGCAGCGCCGGATGGCTTGCCTTCAAAATCATTATCTTCTATGCGGAATTGCGGCGTATTGTGCGTATAGATACCGATATTCTGATAGCAGCCCGCAGAAACATCTATAATACCAATACCATTGCCCACATTAAAACCACAGCGTGTAACGGACACATTGTTTTCGGCAGATACGTTTACACCCACACCAGAACTGTCAAAATCGGCCTGGTCTATGCTGACCGTGAAATCAGCACCGCCAAAATCGCCCTGGGTGGATATGGCATTTATAAAACCGCTAAAACGGGAACGGACAGGATAGGGGCATGAATGGAGGCCGGGAGCACATAAGGGGCTGACACTAAAACCCGCATACACCGCATGTATGCCTTCTCCTTTGCCCCGATCGAGCGCGGCAGTATCTCGGTTAAGAAAATTGCAGCCCTCTAAAATTACGCCGTTCACATTAGTGAGGTTTACAAAGTTATTCATTGGATAGCCCAGCTTATCACCTTTGTAATTATTATCGAGCAGGAAGGTGCAATTGTAAAAATTGCTAACATTCTGTGCGACGCCGGATGAGCCGTAATAAACATAATCAGACACGGTAACCGCGTTATTATTATCAATGAAAGAACTATTAGCCGCCTGGATAATGCCACCGGAATTACCAAAGTTTGTGACGCCTATCTTTGCATGCTCGATAACAGTGCCGCTATCTATAATAACCCAGCCCTGATTAGCAGCACTTTGTGCAAGTACATTGCTTCCTTTGACTTGTATGCCTTGCCAGAAACACTGATCACAATCATTGGTAAGAACCGCATGATTGACTATTAACTGACCACCTGGCTCTACAGATATTAGGCCATTCTTTGGCATGTGTACAGTATCTCCTACAAGGGTTAGTTTTACGCCGGGTCGGATATCTATTCCCGTAGTTATATACTGATTGGTAGTCCATATGGTGTTCGTTGTGATTGTGTCTGTAGGATTAGGCGCAAAAGTAGGAATGTCTGATTCCCATATTCCACGTCCGAAAGTTGATACACGTAATTTCCCCGCACAGTAATTAAATTGTAAGTTAGTGACATTGCAAACAGGCATCCCATTATTAAAGCACTGCCATGAAATATCATAAAAGGGAGGGTGAGATGAATTAAAAGTGCTGAAATCACAATGATAAACGCCCACACCAGTCGCCGCGTATAGTTCATCATTACTGCCATGTCTGTATTTTACATCAAGAACAGGCAAAGGAGATAGGCCTCTTGACACGTCATACCAATTGGCCCCATAATTTGGAGAGTAATATATTTTATGTTGGGAAGAATCAACGGACGTACTAATATCTGCATTGTCAATACCTGCTAAACCAACCCAAATACGGCCTGGGTTTTTAGGATCAATGTCTATTGCGCCAATTGCTTGATATTCTACTTCTGCTGGAGTTATATCTGTCCACGTGGGAGGAGAAATAAGGTCTGTTGATAAAGCATTAAAAGACACAAACAATTTAGGATTAGCCGAAGTAAGTCCCCATGAAGGATCGCGATATGCAACATATGCTGTATCACTATTTGGTTCAGCAATTGACACACCGCATACTTTAGGGCAATTAGTCCTATCGATTGGGTCATGACCATGAAAAAGGTCGGACCATGAAATGCCGAAATTGGTTGACTTCCATACCGTCCGTTCGCCAATATATAGGTTATTATTTTTGTCTACATACCAAGGACGAATATTGTTATTTAAACTGCTCCAGAATGCTTCATTGCACGTATCTCCGGGATCGCTAACGCCGAAACTAAGATCACTACTCGAAGAAAAGTCAATACCACCTAAATGAAACTCGGGAACGGTTGGAGTGCCATTCTCCACATATTCATAAATCCCCTTTTTTATTCCATTTGTAGCGAAAATTGGAATATGACTATCGCTGAGAAAATGTGAATTCCATTGAGATGATCTATTTTTTCTATAGGTGAAAGCTCCATTATCTTGGGCGCCGCCCATCACTAAATCATCTTCGCCTTCCATATTACTCATTCCGAAAAATTCAGTTATACAAAGGCCATCTCCCGTTATACTCTCAAAATTGATATTACCGCTTCTTTTCATTACAATACCACCATCAGTTGTTCCGTAAAGTACGTCATCATATAGTCCACCACCAGAAGTAGCTGGGCTATACATGCTTATTGACCTTCCATCTGCATGAGTTTCTCCCTGAATTGGTGAAAAACTTGCGCCCCAATTGGTAGATTGGTAAAAATTATTTGCTGCGTTATGGTTAGTGGCATACATAACTCTCGTATTGTTGGGCGACACAATCAAATTCTCCAATGCTGTTCCCCAATAGGCGTATGTATTTAGCACATTAATACTTAGTGTAGATAAGGCGGTTTTTACTAATTGTTGATACCCATTTTTAATGCCCACCAACATAAATACACTATCAGTAGCGGATAGAGAAATATGGTTTATGCCTGTAATTGTATCACCTACTGCAGGCATTGTAACATCTAAATTCGACCAACCGGTTGTAGTGTCGTAAGTCCATAAATGAGCGGTATAATCTGCAGCATTTGTACTGAAAACTACCTTGCCGGGGCTCGCAATTGTAAACTCCATATCCGTAACAATACTATCAACTCCTAAAAGTGGTGTGATATTTTGCCATGGAGTACTTACGTTAGGTTTCATTAGTATAGTACTATTTAAATAAATACCATTATTGACGTAGGCGAACAATTTTTCCGTACCTGGCAAATACATCATTTTAATCGATGGCTCATTTGAAAAAACAGTAAACCCAGTTAAATTGTTAAAAGCGGTATCTAACTGCCAAGTATTACCCCCATCCGTGGTAAACGCTGCACCTAAAGCCATTCCGCCCCAATTAGCGAGAAAAACATTGATTCTATTATTGTTTATCGGGTCAACTGCAAGGCTTATCATGCCCATGTCGCCGGGTATCATAATATTGCCCATGCCTGAACCAATATTGTCCGAGATATTTCGCCAATGAAGTCCTGCAGTTGTGCTTTTCCATAACCCCCCAAACGTAGCTGCAAGCATAAAACTGTCGTTAGCTGGATTCACCCATATGCTACTCGCTCTACCTTGATTCTCGCCCCCTCCATAACTACTGGTAAATGGTCCCATACATTGCCAGTTACCGCCACTTCCTGAGCAGTAAGCGTTAGGATGTGTCATCAAATATGAAAGTGTCTTGGCAGCAGGCAAAAACATATCAGCTCCGTTGGGTACATTTGTGCTAATGTATTTTTCCCGGTAAGCGGCCTTACGGGAAAACTCATTAATATCTCCACCCTCGGTAGTATCTGTAGGTGTTACTGCCTGCAATAAACTCACTTTAACATCAACAGCATCCGAATAATTCATTGATGATAGGTTAAATCTTAATGCAGAATCAACAGTTGTTTGTGCGTAAATTAGGCCTGAGCTTATTAAAAGCAGGCAGAGGAATAGTGTGTGCTTCATAATGTCTATATTTTAAAATGGGATTCCTATTCTATTACTATTTTTTTTGTACTTCTCATGTTATTCTCACTAATCACTTGTAAGTAATAAATCCCTTTAGCCCACTCACTTACGTTTATTGTGATTTGCTTAATATTTATGGCTATTTTTCCTGTAAAAATTTCTCTGCCAAATAAATCGGTAATTATAATGTTGCAATCGTTTTGCCCATGCAATAGCTGAACAGTTAATAGTTGCTTAGCCGGGTTGGGAATTAATAAAATACTTTCATCTTGTCGCTCTAAATTATTTACGTTAGATGCCCATGGTGCAAAAACAGTAAGAAATGCATCGCTTTGTCCATACCATGTAATCGACGAAAACGAGCCATTGTCGCCCCAATAATAGCCGCCAGCAATAACAGAACCATTCGATAAAGGGTAAACCATAGTGCCCCTATTTAGTTCGGTAGTTCCTAATACTTTAGCACTCAAAAAATTACCTATGCTATCCGCATGTACAAACCATGCGTCATAATTTGTTATAGTATATGCCGTATCAACTTCTCCACCTTTGCCACTTGATTGTCCAGCAATCCATATACTGCCATCAATAGCTTTGCAAATAGAAAACGGTTGGTCTGTGTTACTGCCTCCAAAACAATTATCCCAGAGAATGTTATTACTACTATCTATTTCCAATACCCAATAATCAAAATATCCAGTATCACCAATATGATGGTGTACATCACCATCTGTTGAGTTGCTACCGGTAGTTAATAGTACACCGCCTTTGTTATTTGGAACAGCCCAGCCATATTGTCCATCAGAACCGCCGCCGCCCAAATCGTGATGCCATAAGATATGGCCACTACTATCTAACCTTATAAGATAGGCATCTGCATGAAGCCCTCCTGCGGTACCATGCAATCCAGTGCAATCATAATCGTCTGAGTTAGTACTGCCAAAAATATAACAGCCGCCATTAGGACCCTTAATTACCGAAAAGGGATCATCCAAATAAGTGCCCCCAATAACAATACTCCAAACTTTGTTACCATTACTATCTACTTTTAACGCCCAGATATCATCGTTTCCAACACTACCATAATGGACAATTACATTAGTATCGATATAAATTGCGCTACCCACCATAATATACCCGCCATCTTCAGTCGAAATCATGTCTTTTAGATACCCGCTATTACCTTTACTGTAACTATGGCTCCATATCAAATTCCCAATAGCGTCCTCTTTAGATATTAAAAAGCCTCCATCATTAAATTGTCCCCCTAAAACGACTCCGCCTCCGTCAACTTGAAAAATGTATCCAAAAGTGCTATCGCCACTATTGCCATAACATTTAACCCATTCCATTATAGTCGCATCTGAATTATACTTAATAAAAATAGATCGATCCCTGGTAGTAGCGCAAAGTGAATCTATGTTACCTGTCCCTATATCAGACGAAGTACCAACTCCTAATATAAACCCACCATCTTGCGTTTGTGTGACAGGTGTACCTATACCATCATTTTGATCGCCCCCTATACCATGCAGATATACTACTAATGGCTCCTGCGCATAGGCGAAAGGACTATAGTAAAAGATAATAAATAGGAAAAGAGATAGGAGCTTTTTCAAAGTGTCTATATTTAGAGAAAATAGCGTAATATGAAAGTAAGGAGAATATAT
>CAIJNJ010000491.1 GCA_903821975.1 uncultured Bacteroidota bacterium | reverse complement strand
GCTTCGTTAACTGTAATGTCTGTTGATGCGCCTTGTACTGACGTTAAAGAGTCACAAGGTGCAGGCGTCGTCCAGCTTAGTACGCAGTAAAGACCATTGCTGCCTGTATAGGTGCCATAAGTGCTGTAAGTGAAAGCTGCTGCAGGTAATGCTATCGTGCCACCTCCCGCTGCGATAGCGTGCGGCGTTGGATCAGGATACACGATCGTTCCGTTCAGATACCACGTAGCCATAACCTGCAACGCTGGACCAGCTGCTGTTGTCGGGCATACAGAATAGGCAACTACTGTTCCGGTGTTCCCGGAATTCTGGCAAATACCGGTTGGGCCTGTTCCTCCATACGGCGCGGAAACACTAATAGGATAAGTAGTAACCACAGCAGATGCTGCCAAACTCATGAAACAGCAAACAAACAGCAGATAAATTTTATTCATAATGCAAAATTTCAAAAAAGTAAAAAAATAAACTGACCAATAATCTATGACCAAAATAAAACACACTCTGCCCTATAGTAAAATAGAGAAAGCAATAGTTATGCCAATATAGGCAAAACTACCTCATATCCAAAGCTTTTTCAGCATAAAAAAAAGATATGCTAACGTAGCAAATTTAATCAAAATAAAATTATCCGCAAACCATTAACCGAAACAATAATAATATCATCATCAATATTGAAAAAAGGCACTCATATAGCAGATATATAAAATAAATTATTAAAATAAATAGTTCAGATAAATTGCTGTGAAATAACCATTTCCGTAGTCTATGGGGATATGCTGAAGTGGAAGAAGCTAAAAAAAAATCATATTAAATAAAAGACGATGATCGAAGATGAAAATCTATCGATTTCATCCCGGCTACTCTAATATATATTGTAAATTATCATTTAAATTACCTCCCGAGAAAACTACGGCAATTTGTTCATTGCTCCATTTATCCCTGTTGGCAATAACTCCTGCTAATCCGATAGCACCTGCCGGCTCCACAACGTAATTCGTTGTTTTGTAGATCATTTTTATGGCATCCTTTATCTCATCTTCGGAGGCAGTAATAAATTCATCAATATTATTGCGTAGCAGATCTACCGAAGACCCGAAATGAGTGCTGCCCATAGATATTGCATCTGCTATAGTAGCAGTTTCGGGTGTAATGCTTTCTTTATTATGCCAGTGATCGTGGATCGTACAGGAGTTTGCAGCCTGTATCCCAACTACCTTGGTACCCGGTGAAACTTTATGGGCTATCAGCCCTGCACCTGCAGCATGCGCCCCCGATCCTACTGCCAGTACTACCCTGTCCAGTTTTTGGCCTTCGTCAAATAGCTCCAGGCCAATGGTCGCTGCGCCACAAAATGCGCTCATCACTTCTGATGATCGTATATAAGGGATACCACGTTCTTTCGCAAGGTCTATAGCTATCTGGTAGGCTTCATCATAGTTGCCGCCTTCCTCTATAAGCTCTGCCCCGAATTTCTTTATTGCTGCATTCTTCTTGGGATTATTGTTCCGCCGCACACAAATAGTCACCGGCACATTTAGTATCTGTCCTGCCATTGCCAGCGCCTGCCCCAGGTTCCCGGTAGATGCCGCAATCACGCCTTTCTGTTTTTCTGGCTCAGATAGTGATGCAATAGCTGCAAACGCATTCCTTACTTTAAATGATCGTGTGGGCTGTAAAATTTCCGGCTTAATAAATATTTTGATACCATTGCCGATCAGATTGTCCAGCACAGGGAAATTCTCAAGCGGTGTACGTTCTATATACTGCGCTATCTTACCATGCATTTCCACTATTTCCGAGATCTGTACCATATTACCAATTTTACCCCCTGCCCCTAAAGGGGAGCGCTTTGCGATTAAGACATTGAACTATAACTACCTATTACACATCCTTATTTCAAAAAAGAACTATGCCCTAAATAACCTTGATCAAGAACTCCCCTTTAGGGGCGGGGGATTCCTGTTATTCTGTATGATTATCGCTACCTCCAGCCATGGGTCAAATATCTCCATGCCTTCAAACATCTTATCAAATGCAAACATGGTATGCAACTCCGGGGTGCCAAGCAAAATACCCTTTCCCCCGCTTACTCTCGCTATATCTGCAATCTCCTTCTTATGATATGCCGGCAAAACTTTACCGGTTCTTATCTCACCTATTATCTCATCCACCCGTTGCTGGTCTCCCGGCTTCACTAAGGCCCCGATCTCCAAACGGGCTGCTACGCCACTACCCTCATCGGCTATCAGCACCCACTTCTTCTTCCGCTCGTTCACTAACCGCCGTGTAATTCCGGCCAGGTCAATGATCTCATATCCATTTGCTTCCTGCAAAAGATCACTATCAATATCCAGTGCAAAAATATGGGAAACATCACTTCCGCCCAATCCGCCGATAATATCTTTATCATTATTGTTGATCACAACATACGGCAGAATAGAATTTACCTCAGCGCTGGTTCTCGGTATCGAAGAAATAGTACGCACAAAATTTCCGAGCGCATAATTATTATCCCCGCCTGCAATTGCTATGCGTTTTACAGGCTTATTAAACCATTCCTCTGCAAAAGACTTAGCAAAGAAAAAAGTATGCACGCCTTTACTCCTGTCATCCTCGGTCGTATACAGATGAAAAAATCCATGCTTTTTAAACATCGATTGCGACACCATATTGGTCGACCATGTTTTTACAATGGCCCACTGCACACCAAACTCCCCGCATATTTCATGCAGGTAATTAAATAATGCCGTCGATATCCCCCGCCCCCGGTAATTCTTATCTACAGCTACATACAGGTAATAGGTAATAAAAGAAACGTGATCAAGATAAATTCCGCTTAACCCGACAATTGTATCCCCATCATAACAGATCACATACTTGCCTTTATATACATAAACCAGTTGCACAAACTCTGCAAGGTCACGCCGGCTTGCTATCGTTGGATAAAAATCATGATCATTTGCGGCAATGAAGTCTCTTATCTGTATGTCCGTTTCCCCTGGCGACGATATGACGTTATAGCGCAAACCCATCTCACAAAACAATTACTGTTGGTTAATTTTCAAAATAAATGAAAGCCCCGGAAGATCAACAGACAATGCTGTATTGTCAAACGTTACCACTTTTGTCTGGCCTTCATTAAACTGGTATGTTTGCTTGCTCATATGCTCACTCACACCCGCATTGATCTTCTTTCTTTCCTTCGAGAATAAGCCCCACTTAATAAAATAAGCCAACAAGTCCGGTTGTAATACCTTGTCGAGATGCATGCTTTCAATAGCTTTCATTTTAGCCGCATACACCCGTTCATCTGCGTTATATAGCATTGATGTAGCTGTGACATTGAGTGTCTCCACATAACTTGCAGCAAATGCATTCAGTACGGTTTTATCACCGGTGAGCCGGTAATATTCCTGCAACGCAAGCTCCTTTATATACGGACCCACGGTCATAAAATTGGCCATAAGAATTTCCTTTAACCTTTCTGTGCAGGACAAATGGTAGATAAGCAATGTTTTCTGCAACCTTTCTTTTTTAGAACTGAATGAGCTGTCTTCTATTAGCGGCATCACCAGTTTTTTCATCTGCGTTTCCAGCACATTATCCAGCAACTCCACTGCAAACAACTGGTTTTCCAGCGAGTCATCCTTATTATTCAGGATATCCTGCACCACCTGTATCGACTTCCGGTCATGCAGCACTTTGAGCAACTCAAATAACAATGACTTAAACGTAAGTATATGATGCCGCAACGCCTCAATAAGCCTTTCATCCACTTCCCCTGCAATATCATTAATCGTCGCCTCCGACCACATAATTTCAGAAGCAACATCTTCCACAAGCCCGGTAAAGAAGAAAGTATCTTCGGGTTTCAGCCTGTGGTTCCTTTTATTCAGCATGGATATGATCTGTACCCGCAACTGCAATTCCGATATACCGTAGTACTCCTTCACAAAACTCATTATCGTCTCCTCATCCTGGTATTCTATATACCATATAATAAGTAGCCTGCTGAAAAAATTCTCATTGTTGTAATACGCATTTTTCACCTTTCTTAATATAGAGGTGTCTCCCGGCAGCTTCTTAACCTGTGGATTATAATACGAGATATATTCACTGATCTTATCCTGCGTCAACGCTATTGGCCGCTCTAACGCCTCTTTCACCAGCATGTGATGCTCAGGCATCGGTGCATCATCCAATATCTCTCCTGTTTCCGCATCTACTTCGGGCACAGCAACAGCAGGTGCACCT
>CAIJNJ010000490.1 GCA_903821975.1 uncultured Bacteroidota bacterium | reverse complement strand
GTATTTATTAAGGATATAAATGCAGTTCTCAATCGCAATAATTACAATTAACGAAGGTATAACTCCTGTAAGTATTGTAATCTTAAAATTGAAAAGTACTGTCGTTCCCATAACCCATACGATACTTATTGCAATAATCAGCAAAGAACTAAGTACCACCTTAAATGATCGGAAAAACATGTACATGATAATCGCAGCAATTCCGATACTCATCAAAATGAAAATTAAAAGCTCTTGCTTTACTGTTTTCATCATGATCGTCCGGATATAGGGCATACCGGAATAATGGACATCAATTTTATTTGCCGTCCCATAGGTGCTCGCAGCCTTAACAATATTAGCCACCAAAGCAATTCTCCTTTTGTCAACCAGGATGTTTTTGTTCAGTGTAATAGCCATCAATGCTGCATTGGTCTTCCGGTTGTAGAGCATCCCCTCATAAAATTTCAGACCGAGCAACGTATTTCTTAAACTATCCACCTCTGCCTGATTGGTTGGACGGGTCTTTACCAGCGGATAATAGTCGAATTGGTGTGTCGTTTCGTTCTTTACAAGATTCAGTCCGCGAGTCATACTGATCACATCTTCAACGCCATCGATACCCCGGATCGTGTTTCCCAGGTCATACCAGGCAGTAAACTGATCGAGTTTGAAAATGTCCGGATTCTTAATCCCTATCATTAGAACCGTACCATCCTCACCATATTGATTTTTGAATTTTTGGTACTCTACCATCGCACTGTCCTTTGCCCCCAGTAGAGAAGTGTTTTCGTAGGATAATTTAACGCTTTGAGCCTCATAGCCCATATATGCGGTAAAACCTAAAAGAATGGCAATGAAATGGATTCTGTTTCGAAGAATAATTCGGGATATTTTTGTAAACATTTTGCGGAAGGTAATAACTTTTTATGTTGACTTTATCTAATATTTACAGGACTGTTCGAGGTGCCAAAAGTAATATAATAATAAATCTTTACAAAAGACTTTTTTGAGCATCTGTAATCAGCGATTAGAGGTTAAATTAATTTTTCTTTGACGTACGATTAACGAATTAGTTTAATATTTACCTATTTTTATTCCGATCAAACAGTATCTTTTTCAAATTATTCAACAGCTGAATAATTTAGTTGCAAATAGTGAAAATGGATGAATCAAAAAATATTTAAAGGTGTCAAATGCCATCTAAACTAACATTAAATCGTCGTCTCTTTTTAAAAGGAGTGACAGCAGGTACAGCCGGTATTATGGCGGGTTGCTGGATAAATCTCTCCCCTGCAGGTGCGATGATTACAGGTGCTTCAATGGAATTATCCGAGAGCTTTTTGAATCCCCCTACCGATGCCCGCCCATGGGTATATTGGTTCTGGATCAACGGAAATATTACACGGGAAGGAATCACAGCCGATCTCGAGGCGATGCAGCGTGTGGGCATAGGCGGCGTCCTGATCATGGAGGTGGATGGATCACCGCAGGGACCTGTCGCATTTGGTACCTCATCATGGCAGGAGATGTTTCGTTTCGCCTGTCAGGAAGCTGGTCGTCTTGGACTTGAAATCAATATGAATGATGGTGCCGGCTGGACGGGAAGCGGCGGACCCTGGAATACCCCGGAAAATTCGATGCAACAGGTTCTCTATTCCGAACTTTCGGTGGAAGGAGCACAACGATTTAATGCAGAACTTCCAAAACCAAAACTTAGAAAGGGGGGAATTCCCGGAACTGAGACAGGAGAACCGGAATATTATCGCGATGTAGTAGTTATCGCATTTCCAACCCCTGAAAATAATACG
>CAIJNJ010000489.1 GCA_903821975.1 uncultured Bacteroidota bacterium | reverse complement strand
TATAGGTAATAGTAGTTGATCCGGCGTTAACACCTGTGACCGTACCGGTGGAACTAACGCCTGCAATAGAAGTATTGTTGCTGGCCCATGTACCGCCGCTGAGTGCATCACTGAGACTGGTAAATGCCGTTTTACATACGCTGGCAACACCTAAAATCCCTGGTACGGAACTGGCTACGGTTACTGTAGTAGTAGTAGTACAACCGCCGGATAAAGTGTATGTGATCGTTGCAGATCCAGTTGCCCCCGTGGTCACGTTGCCTGAAGAAGACCCAATGCTGACAGCCGTGGGGTTAGTACTGGTCCATGTGCCGCCTCCGGATGCGTCAGAAAATACCGTTGAAGCACCGAGGCATAAACTGGTAGCACCGCTGATCGCCGGAACGTTATTAAAAGTAACTGTTTTAGTAACAGAGCATATACCGCCAATGGTATAAGTGATATTGGATGTGCCTGCTGCTGATGCGGTAACCGAGCCCGTAGAGCCAACAGTTATCGCCACGTTGCTGCTACTCCATGTACCACCTGTAGTGGCATCACTGAGTGATATCGGGAATTGCGGGCAATTTGTAGCCACACCTGATATACCGGGAATGGAGACGATCACATTCACCGATGCAGTGGTGGAGCAACCGGTAGGCAAAGTATAGATTATACCGGCAGAGCCGGCGCTTACCCCCTGTCCGGTAACAACACCGGTAGTACCACCGACAGTTGCAAGGCTGATATTGCCGCTGCTCCATGTACCACCTGCGCTTACGTCAGACAAAGTAATAGACGCACCTGAACAAACGGTGCCTGCCCCTGAAATAGCAAGGGGGAGCGGATTAACAGTTACCGTAGTGCTGTTGAAGCAACCGGCTGCCGTTGCGTTGATCGTTACAGTTGTTGCTACACCTACCGATCCGCCGGTAACGGTACCGGAAGTACCTATGGCTGCTACTGAACTATGGCTGCTGCTCCATACTACACCGGGCGTAGCGTCGCTCAAAGTAGTTGTGCCTCCGGAGCAAACGTTCATTGTTCCTGTAATAGTTGCAGGGATCGGATTAACGGTGAAAGATGTAGTTGCCACACAACCGGTAGTGCCGAGTGTATATGTGATCGTAGCTGTTCCTGAAGCGCCCGTGCCGGTTACCATACCGGTAGAGGCGTTTACTGTTGCAGGGCCTGCCGAATTACTCCACGATCCGCCAATTGTAGCGTCTGATAATTGTACAGACTGACCGGAACATACGGATGTAGTGCCTGAGATCGCTGCTACTGCGCTTACAACAGTAACAGTTAAACTGGTTGCGCAACCGGTAACCGGAAGTATGTAACTGATTGTACTTGTACCTGTCGATACAGTATTGATACTACCCGAAGAGGAGCCAATGGTCACGACGCCTGTATTGGCGCTCGTCCATGTACCCCCAAGGGGCGTATCACTTAATGAAGAAGTAGAGCCGAAACAAATATTTGGCGAACCGCTGATCGTGGCCGGAGCCTGGTTGACCGTAACAGTAGCTGAAACAGAACAGCCGGTGCCAAGGGTGTAAGAGATCGTGGCAATACCCCCGGTGGTCGCTACCCCTGTTACCACGCCGGTAGAAGCTACAGTAGCAACAGAAGTATTGTTGCTGCTCCATGTACCACCAGATGAACCATCACTTAAAGTGATAGAAAGGCCGGGACATACCTGGCCGACAGTAGCGAATGTAATGTTTGACGGCAACGAATTCACCGTTACCGGAGTGGTTATATAACAGCCTGTTGGCAGTGTATAAGTTATTGTAGTTGTATTAATGATATTAGCGGTTATAGCGCCTGTAGTAGAACCGATAGAAGCAATAGAAGGATCATTACTGCTCCACAAGCCGCCTGAAGATGCATCGCTGAGATTTGTGGTCTGGTTAAGACAAAGGTTAGGATTGCCGGTTATGAGCTGTGGTAAAGGATTTACCGTAACAACCTGGGTGCCATAACAACCTGTAGGTATGGTATATGTTATGAACGCCGTACCCTGCGATATACCAGTGACCGTACCTGAAGAAGAACCGACAGATGCAAAAAGTGAAGTGGTGCTCCATACACCCGTGCCGGTGGCATCACTTAATGTAATTTGTGAGTTGGCACAAACACTATCTGGTGCAGGTGTTATAGCCGCCGGAAGCGGGTTAACTGTAATAACCGTACTGATAGTACAACCTGTTGGCAGCGTATAAACGATAGCTACAGTAGCAGTAGTTGTAGCAATACCTGTAACAATACCGGATGATGAGCCTATTGTAGCTATTGAATTATCGCCACTGCTCCATGTGCCGCCACCTGCATCGCTCAAAGTTACCTGTGAGCCGGTGCACACGCTATGAGAACCTAATATGGTTCCAGGCAAAGGGTTGACAGTGAAGGCCGTAGTGATAAAGCAACCGGTAGGCAATGTATACGAAATAAGAGTTGTAGGCGGGGTTATTGAAACTCCTGTAACACAACCCGTTGATCCTACTGTCGCCACGCCGGTATTATTGCTGGCCCACGTACCCCCGGAAGTTGCATCAGACAGGCAGTTTGTCAGGCCGTTGCAGACACTTGGCGTGCCGAGAATGCTTGTAGGTAATGGGTTTACGGTAACGACGGTAGTCATAATACAACCCGTAGCGAGCGTATATGTGACGGTAACCGTATTTGTGACGGCTATTGAAGCGCCGGTAACACAACCCGATGTACCAACGACTGTAGCGATTGAGATATCGCCGCTCGTCCAGGCGCCGCCACCAGTGCCATCAGTAAGGCAAACAGTGCGGCCGGAACATACAGGTGCATTACCGTTAATGATAAGTGGCAATGGATTAACTGTTGCAATGGTGTAGGCTGCACAGCCGGTAGGCAGTGTATAGGTGATATGGGATGTACCTACTGCATTTCCATAAATGGTGCCGGTAGTACTGCCGATAATAGCATTTGAGTTATCGCTGCTCCACGTACCGCCAACCGTTGTATCGCTGATAGTTACATTCTGCTGGTAACAAACTTTTGGAACACCTAGTATTGCGGAAAGCGGGTTAACAGTAAGTGGTGTGGTAGCAATACAACCCGTAGGTAATGTATAGGTAATTGTTGGCACACCCTGTGCAACACCGGTAACAGTGCCTGCTGTATTGATCGTAGCTTGTGATGTTGTGCTGCTGCTCCATGTACCGCCTGCTGTCTGGTCGCTTAATGAGGTTTGAAGACCTACACAAACGACATTGGTTCCGAGGATAGGTTGTGGTAATGGATTTACAGTTACTGTGGCTGTGTTTATACAACCTGTAGGTAAGGTATATACAACAGTGGCAGTTCCTACTGCGGCACCTAACGCAGTGCCGGTAGTACCGGGGAAAGTAACATTACCATTATTGCTGCTCCATGTACCGCCTGCGGTAGCATCAGTCAGGCTGGTTGTAAGATTAAAACAAACGTTTTTGTTGCCTAAGATCGGTGTGGGATTAGGATTGACAGTAACGATAGCTGTTACAAGACAACTTGTAGGCAACTGGTAAGTTATGAGTGCAGTGCCGGCTGACAATCCCGTAACACAACCGGTGGAACTTACAACAGAAACATGCCCGCTTACAGAGCTCCATGCGCCACCGGATGATCCGTCTGTCAGGCAAACGGTTAGCCCCACGCATACCGGCACGTTAGACGTGATGATCGCAGGTAGCGGATTTACTGTTAATACAACAGTTGATGTAGTAGTGCCGCATGAGTTGGTGACACTGTATGTAATGTTGGTAGTGCCGGGGCCTGTAGTGGTAACAGCACCCGTTACAGGATCGATGGTGCCGACCGAGGGGTTACTGCTGCTCCAGCCTGTACCTGTGCCTACAGGAGTGGTATTATGGAATGTAGTACTACCCTGGTAGCAGATATAGGCATTGCCCGTTATCGCTGCTGCTGCAGTATCCACTTTTACGCGAATTGAAGTATCAGTAGCACTGATGCAACCTTCACCCGGGTAGGTAACAAAAACGGTATATGCACCACTGTCGGCAGTTACCGTAGGTGAGAATATAGCAATATTGCCCACGGTCGTATTGGCATAACCATTCGGTCCGGCCCAGATATACGATATCAATGAGCCCGTGCCTGTAGCTCCGGTAGCAGTCAGTGTCAGCGTACCCGAAGTGCATAACTGGGACGGCGATGGAATGATCGCCGTTACTTTCGGAGAGTCATTCACGGTGATCGCAGAAGAAACTACCTGGTTACTGATACATCCGGCACCGGGATATACAACTGTAAGGCTGTAGTTGCCACTGGCTGCGGTCGATGTAGGAGTTAAGACAGCAGTATCAATAGGACTTGTTGTTGCCGTATAGCCATTAGGTCCGCTCCACTCATATGTAGGCAGGCCTGTACCAACTGAATTATTAGCTACAAGTGTAAGCGGGTTGCCCTTGCATAATAATGTTACAGGTGTAATGATGCCGGAAACTGTAGGCACTGCGCTTACGGTAAGAGAAGCTGCATTGGGAGAGGGGGTGGTGGTGCCGCCGGAGCCACAGATACTTCCCAGCACACAGTAATAGTAATAAACGCCGGGCGTATTGTAAACACTGGCATCGGGGGAATAGCTCGCATTGGTAGCACCGGGTATCAGTGTCCCGCCTACGATAGCATTAGTTGTGTTGGAATACCACTGGTAACTGGCTACAGATCCGGTGGCGCCAACAAAAAGAACGGGTATGTTTCCTACACAGCTAAGGGTATTGCGTGGCGGATTTGGAATGTTGATAGAGTTATATAAGCAAACGGTATAATCTTCTGTTTCACCGTCTGTGTTATTGGGCATAGTGCATGCATCGGTAGCGTCAACAGCATTTAACCCCATGCGGATACGCATTGTAGTGAAACCCGGAGTTGCTGTAAGTGGAATAGTGACGTGTTGTGAAACGGTAGAACCAGTAGTAATGATATTGCTGATATTGAAAAATTCACCCGCATCATTCAATGTCGCATTATGGTTGAAATCGAACCATGCGCCAGCACCAAAAATACCGGGATTGCTTCCCGCAGTGGTTATACTGAGTGTGTAGGTACTGTCAATGGCTAGAACCGTGGTGTCACCGGCTGCTGAATAGAGCGAATAGCCGCCTGTGCTGCAACCTGAATTATTGTTAAGGGTATTGATCGTTACATTGCTGATATAGTCCGTTGTACAAACAAGGTCATTGACAGGGGTACATTGGCACGTCGGGCTAAATGGTTGTGTGTTTATTACTTCGATGTTTGACCATGAGGTACTCATGCAGGTAATGCCGTCAATACCTTTTACCCTATAAAAATAAGTCGTAAACGCTGCCAGACCTGTAACAGGGTATGACGCACCTGTAGAGCCAATAGCCATTGGGTATCCGGGCAACGATATGGAAAAGTCAATTGACGGGGAGACATCCAGGTAATAATCAGTAATTGTTCCGGTGGGTGTATTCCAGTTAGCTGTAAAGAAACTGCAGCCTATGTTTGTTGCCGCTGTAGCTGTAACGGTACCTGGGCATTGTGCCGAGCTCTTACCCGGTGCAAATGTTAAACCCACCAGTAAACATACCGTGACGATCCTTAAAAAACTGCCAATGCGGGAAGTGTAAATTACATTCATAATACTTGCTATTTAACGATAGAAAAATTCGGTTGCCCGATCACCTATAAAAAATGAAAACTATTGCCATTATTTTAATCCTTGACCAACCTTTCCTATTCCGCATTCCAATTTCACCAATGGCTATCTTATAAGGACTTTCTGCTATAACAACAGGGCGTTAAAGATACATTATTAAGATGTAAAAAACCTATGGAGAAAGCAATTCTATAGGACATTTTTCTATTATTTTTTTGGTTTAATACCGCAGATGTAAACGATTGGTTAATGCGTTGTTAATCAACGTTAATGGACGGAAGGTGAAGGCGAAAATTACCTGGTAAGTTCAAGAAAGCCACCCGTATCGGTAACTGATAATTTGTGGATAACTCCTAAGGTAAGGGTATGATTTACGTCCTGGTGACCCATAGGGAAATTGAAACAAACGGGATAATCATATTCTTTCACTTTATCCCAAATTATTTCTTCAATAGTTTGCCCGAATGGACGCTCGGTATCCTGCATATCCGTGAAGCCGCCGACTATAAGTGCGCTGATCTCATCGAGTTTGCCGGCGCGTTTCAGGTTGAGTAACATACGGTCGGCATTGTAGAGGTATTCGCTGATGTCTTCGATAAAAAGGATTTTACCTCTTGTGTCCACTTCGGAGAGCGAGCCGGTAAGATGCGCGAGTATTGCGAGATTTCCACCGGTAAGTACTGCTTCGGTGGTGCCGTTCCTGTTAAATGGCGATGGTGGCGTATTGTACTGCAACGGGCCACCGGTTAATGCAGTAAGCAAAGTCTTGAGGTAAGGTTCATTTTCCGTTTCAGGCTTGAAAGCCCCACACATCGGGCTGTGCAGGGAAGGCATATTGAAAGTGACTTGCAGGTGATTATGTATTACGGTGATATCGCTGAAGCCGCAGATCCATTTTGGATTTTTAAGAAAAGCGAAGAAGCTAAGATCATCAATGATGCGGCTCATTCCATAACCGCCGCGACCCATGAGTATAGCTTTTATGTCAGGGTCGTCCATCATTGCCTGCAGATCGGCAAGGCGCTCCTCATCCGTACCGGAAAAATAAAAATGTTCAGTGCCTACGGTTTTACCCAGCTTCACCTTGAAGCCCCATTTTTCCAAAACCGTTACTGCGTAAGAAACGCGGTCATATGACACATAACCGGAAGGACATGTGATACCGATAACGGAGCCTTGTTTCAGAAAGGGTGGATGAGTAGCCATAGCACTAAGGTAGTAAAAACCCTAAAACCTCATTTAGGTGTTTGGGATGACTGCGATCCCAACAAATATTTCTTCTTCTTTTATTTCTACAGGGTAGGTGAAGAGTTTATAGCCTTCACCACTGGTGTTGCGGCCATTGGCTGGATCGAAGCGGTATTTGTGATCTGGGCATACGATACGGCCAAGCGGGTCTACCCAGCCTTCACATAGCGGTGCACCGGCATGGGGGCATGCGGCAGTAAATGCATAGACATTGCTGTTCCTTTTCAGGAGACCAATTTTCTTACCTGCCGCATTTATTTCCGTAAGCTTATTTTCCTCCAGTGAAGAAAGGGTTATGTTTTCAGCTTTATGCCAGTTATATATTTTCATATTCTTCTCGCTGCAAAAAAATCTTTCATCAGCTGTGCACACTCATCTGCCAATACCCCTCTCACCAATTCTGCTTTTGGGTGAAAAGGAAAATTCTCGCCTGTTGTTTTGTGGTAGCCGTTCTTAATATCTTCAGCGCCATACACTATGCGTCCGAGCTTAGACCAATACATGGCACCGCAGCACATAAGGCAAGGCTCCACAGTTACGTACAATACTGCACCGGGCAGGTATTTGCTGCCAAGTGTATTGAATGCTGATGTGAGTGCTATCATTTCGGCATGTGCGGTACTATCATTGAGTTGCTCTACCTGGTTGTGTCCTCGTCCTATTATTTTATTATCCCATGCCACAATAGCGCCCACGGGTACTTCGCCGGCATCATATGCCAGCTTTGCCTGTTTCAGCGCCTCCTTCATAAAGTCTGTATCGTCCATAAACCCCCGACCCCTAAAGGGGAGTGCATGAGTAAAGATATTCAGCTTTTGAATAAGATCAGACTATTACTAAAATATCTTAAAAAAGAACTGGCTCCCAATAACCTTGATCCTGTACTCCCCTTTAGGGGCAGGGGGGTGATCTACCACGCCAGCGCGCTTGCGCCAAGTATCGCTGCATCGGCATCGGGCAAGGCCGATTGCAATATGGCTACCTTATTCTGATAAATATTCAGGATATTTTCTTCCATGTATTTATGCACAGGGTCAAGCAACAATGGCCCCGCCTGCGCCAGCCCTCCAAAGAAAATGATCGCTTCCGGTGAAGTGATCGCTACCATATCAGCTAATGTCTGGCCAAGTATTTTTGCTGTGTAGTCAAACACTTCCAATGCAAAAGCATCACCCTGTTCGGCAGCTTCATGAATCAGCTTTGCAGTAATGCTCCCTTTGCTATTCCTGAGAATTGAGCTTACCTCTCTTTGTTCCAGCCATTCATTGGCTGTGCGGACTATTCCCGTTGCAGAGGCATATGCTTCGAGGCAGCCATTGCGGCCACATCCACATTTTCTGCCGTCTCTTACAGCGATCACATGTCCCAGTTCGCCGGCAAAGCCATCATGGCCATAGATCATTTGCCCGTTCGCAACAAAGCCGCTGCCTACGCCTGTCCCAAGCGTTACGAGAATAAAATCCTTCATTCCCTTTGCCGATCCGTACATCATTTCACCTATTGCGGCGGCATTTGCATCATTGGTAAGTGTTACTTTCATACCAAGGGACTCACTCAGTATTTTCACTACGTGTATCACGCCATGCCACGGCAGGTTTGGTGCAAAAACAATATCGCCCGTGTAAAAATTACCGTTTGGCGCGCCGATGCCAACACCCGTAATATTTTCCTTGCCTGCATTTTCTATGAGCGGATGCAGTGCTTTTTTTAACGCGATGAAATAATCCTCCGGTGTGTTGTGCCCGGTTGTGGACATGTTTCCTTTCGCGATGATCTCACCCCGCCTGTTTACGATACCAAAAGAAGTATTTGTGCCGCCAATATCAATGCCGAGCGCCAATGCTTGCGTCATAATCAATGCCTTGTTTTTGTAAGATGCGGCGTGCAGCAAAGCCAAACCATGCCAGGTATGCAAACCCTGCCACAGGTACCCAGTATGACTGGTGGATGCCAATAGAAGGGATATCTGCAAGCTTGCCCTGTAATGGCGGAATGATAGCGCCGCCGAGTATCATCATAATAAGAAATGCAGATCCCTGCGCAGTATACTTGCCTAGTCCCGCTATAGCCAGTGCGAAAATACATGGCCACATGATAGAGCAGAAGAGGCCGCCGCTGAGGAACGCATATGTAGCTACCTTACCTGTTGTGAATATACCTGTAAGCATAAACGCAACACCCAGCAATGAAAACACCATAAGGGTTTTTGCAGGCTTATCTTGTGTGGCGTAGAATGCAATGCCCTGTATGATGATGCACACAATATACCCGTAAAAAGGAGTTACATCATTTTGTGCAATGGAGTTAACACCCAGCACCACAAGGAATGCAATGACCGGCACAAGGAAGATAAGAATGGTCTTAACACTGCCGCCGGGTTCAAATATTTTGATGGAACCTGTCCACCTGCCTATCATAAGGCTGCCCCAGTAAACTGAAATGAAAGGTGCGACTTGTGAAGAAGTGTATGCGCCGAAATCTTTAAGCTCCAGCAGCGCACCCATATTGCTCTGTATAGTTACTTCAACACCCACATAGGTGAATATGGCCAGCATGCCCAGTACCAGTTGTGGGTATTGCATAGCGCCCCAACCTTTCGAATTTTTCTTCGCGCTAAGCAGGGAAACCAATAATGTACCTACGATGAGTATAAGCCCACCCACAAGCCATTTAAATCGGTCGGTCTGGATTGATGCTAAAACAGCAGGGTCTGTAGATACAACCATGTAGCTCCTGAACACAGGCACAAATACCATTACCAGGAAAAGGGTCATAATGCCCAATGCCATCAGTGCTTTTGGCGACTGCTCTGATTGTGTTTCATACTTGCCTGCGGGTAATTTTTTGGAGAAGAAGAACAATGCCGCTGCCAGCAGGAACAATGCGCCCACACATGCATAAAGTATAGTAACCTTATCGAGGCCGAGTGAATTGATCTGGTCGTCTTTGGCGATTGTGGTGCCGAATAATGCAAGCGCCACTACTATGGGACCGATAGCTGTACCGAATGAATTGATACCACCGCCAAGTGTAATACGGTGAGCACCGGTTTCCGGTGGGCCGAGCAATGTAGCGAAAGGATTGGCTGCTGTTTGCTGTAAAGAGAAACCAAGAGCAACAGTGAACAATCCCGCAAGCATTCCGGGAAAAGTATTAGCGTTTACAGCAAGTATCATAACCATGGCCCCGATAGCAGAAAACATAAGGCCGTAAACGATACTGTTTTTAAATCCCCAGCGTGCAACAACATCTTTTTTGAATACGGATGCGATGAAGTAAAGTGTTAAAGCCCCGAGGTAATACGCAAGATAAAATGCAAAGTCTATGAGCTGCGATTGAAACTGGTCGAGTTTGAAGTAGTGTTTACAAAAAGGAATGAAAACCCCGTTTCCTGCGGCAATAAACCCCCAGAAGAAAAAGACAGTCACTAAAGTAGAAAGCGCCCCGGAATTAGATGCCCGTTTTTGTGTATCGTCCATGCTTATACTTATTTTACGGTAAGATAAGCGATAAGTGAATAAGTTGTTTCTCGAAAAGGCGCGAAACGACTAATTTGATCATGTTAATAAAATTTCAAGATCGCAAAAGCGCCAACTCGACCACACCTCCCCTTGGGGGAGGCCGGGAGGGGCTATTCTTCCAGTTTGGTCCCGGTTTGTGTAAACGATACCAGGCGTTTTTTGTATAGTGCGCCGAGTGTCATTTTGAAGGTTTTTTTACTCATACCAAAGAAAGCGTAAATATCCTCAGGCGTTGATTTGTCGTTGTATGGCAGGTAGCCACTGTTTTCACGCAGCAAGGATAAAATGCGCTCTTCTTCCGCAGGCACTCTGGTATAGCCTTTAGTACCCGGCGATACATCTATCTTGTTATCAGGCCGGATGTGTTTGATGAACCCTTTCAACTTATCACCGGTTTCCAGTTCCTTGAATACCTCGTTGAAATGCATGAGGCCCATGTGCTTGCTGTTGATAATTACCTTGTAGCCGATATCTGTTTTTTGATATACCACGAGGTCTACGGGATCATTTTCCTTTACAGTAAGTTCGTAGTTGCTAAGGTACTTATCTATTTTTTCGGTGCCGGTAACACGCCCTGTTTTCTCGTCAATGAATAACCTGATGAGCCGCTTATCGCCAACCTTCATTCTTCTTTCCTGGTGTGATATGGGGACGAATACATCTTTCATTATGCCCCATTTCACAAAGGCCCCGGCGCTGTTTACATCGGCAACTTCCATCATGGCGATCTCACCCACTACTGCATATGGTTTGTCGGTTGTGGCTACGAGCCTGCCTTCATTATCGTGATAGATAAATACAGTGATCTCATCATCAACCTTAAGGTCTTTGGGTACATATCGTTTTGGGAGCAGTATCTCATCTTCACCCCCATCGAGGTACATACCGAAGTCGACCGCTTTGATAACTTTAAGTGTATTGTATTGCCCTACGTTTACCATTATGCGGCAAGATACGTTTGTTAAGTCAAAAGTTAAAAGTCAAAAGCCAAAAGGTGGATTTGAGAATAGCGTTTTAGATGAGATGAGGACGACTTTTATGCGCCCGGAGTCTTTACATTCGCGATCGTCAGCAGGTAGATCGATTCTTCAGTGGCTACGATCCGGTAATTGCACCCCTTATGGATAACAATAAGATGCCCCGAATAAAGGGTGGTATCTAAAATATCGGTAGTTATTTCCAGTGTGCCTTCTATTACCTGGAAGGTCATCAGGCCTTCGGCTTTGCGTGGAGACATTTCAGCATCCTTATGCAGGCCGCCGAGAACTATGGTCATTTCACTTGTCTTAAATACGGTCAGGCTGTTGCGGTCATTTTTATGCCATGCATCCTCATCCTTTATCTGGCGCGTAAATGCAGGCAGATTCATTGTGAGGCTGGGCGCGTCTATGACACGGTCACCTGCCGGCCGGTTATAAGTGGCATTATTGTGTTTTTCGTTCATAGGAAAACGATTGAGACAGAGAAGGTATAAATTCTATGCCATTAATTTTATATGACTAAATATTTTGTAGCTGTAATAACTTATTTCTGCAATTCGGGTTTTACATCGCTTAAAAAGTAATCAGCCCAGATATGGCTTGCTAATGTATTGTCCGGGTGGTATTGCTCATAACGGCTGATCATAACATGGGCATCGTTGTATCGTACCCAAAATAAGAGAAGGCCTGCGGCTATCGTCCCCGTATTATCTTTTTCCACTTTTGATGGCCCAATGGACCTGATCTGTATGTCTGTTTTTCCGGTATGCGGATCGAAAGCCCATTCTTCGATAAGTGTGTATGCGCTAATGCGGCTATAGATCAGGTCTCTCGATATTATTTTCTCTAGTTCGGTATTGGTGGTCGGATCTGTGAGGGTTATTGTATCTTCCTGAATACCAATTAAACTTCTCAGGCTGTCAAATGAGATTTTAGATCTCAAAGCATCATCGGAAAGAGCGTAAGCAGGCAGTGCTCCTTTTTTTATTTCATTTACGATCATGTCATACATTGTTTCATCCTGCTTTAGATCCATAAGGTGGTGCGAAGCATTATCATCCTTGACAGTCATATTTATAACGCGACCTGCTTTTGCCTTCCATACGTTGTCCGCCAGATCCGTATTTGAGAAATAATCACGCCATATATGACTGCTGATGGTATTTTCAGGTTGCTTTTTTTCATACCGCGAGATAATGGGATATGCATCATTATAACGCAGCCAGAACAGAGCCTGCACACCACGGAATGTGCCATCATCGCCAAATATTTCCCTTAGCGGAGCAATGCCGGTAATTTGTATCTGTGTTTTGCCGGTACGCTGGTCGAATGTCCATTCCTCAAGTATCCGGTATTTATGGATCGCAGTGAAATCAAAATCCCGGCTGACAACTTTTACGATTTCCGAATTTGTTACCGGGTCTGTAAGCGTAATAGTATCTACTTTCGGGCCTGTAATTTTCTTTATATCCTGTACAGATAATTTTGTAGTAAACTCATTGTCTTCATTTGAGTATGCAATAAGTTTACCGGCCTTTGCAGCAGTTACAATTATTTCGGTAAGTGAGCTGTCCTGTTTAGTTTTCGAAGGGTGCTTTAAGCTATCATGTTTCGGGGCTATATCTATAATGCGCGCCACTTTCTTTTTCCACACTTCTCCCGCAGCATCACTTGTTTGTGCATATGCTGTGCTGCAAAGTGTGCACAATACAATAGCAAACACTATTTTATTCAAGTTTGATCGTTTCATGTTATTGCAGTTTCAATAAATGTAATGAATAAATAAAATAAAAAAGAAGGGTTGCCAGGTATGCGGGCAAAAATGAGTACTATGTGCAACCCGATAAAATTGAGTATTTAGTGCAGCCGCACTCTCGGGTCTATCCATGCATACAGGAGATCTGTAAATAGGTTGATGATGATGAAGATGAACGATGTGAGCAGCACGGCGCCCATAACAAGCGGAAAGTCAAACTTATCAAGGCCATCAACAGTTATCTTTCCCACGCCCTTCCAGCCAAAGATGTATTCTACAAAAAAAGAACCTGCAAGCAATTCTGCCAGCCAGCCGGATACTGCAGTGATAACAGGGTTCAATGCATTTGGTAATGCGTGGCGGAAGATGACCCTTGTTTTCGAAAGCCCCTTGGCATATGCTGTGCGGATGTAATCCTGCGAAAGCGTATCGAGCAGGGCGCTACGGGTAAGCTGGGTGATAATGGCGAGCGGCCTGATGCCAAGTGCGAATGCGGGAAGTATAAGATTTTGCAATGCAAGGTGTTTTCCGGAGAGAGGGTCATACTCCCACAGGCTGCCTGTCATATTGAGGCCAGTATA
The DNA here is from genome assembly GCA_903821975.1 of uncultured Bacteroidota bacterium. Classification (GTDB taxonomy): domain Bacteria; phylum Bacteroidota; class Bacteroidia; order Chitinophagales; family Chitinophagaceae; genus Nemorincola. The sequence goes on along the minus strand of CAIJNJ010000489.1, from coordinate 10,810 downwards.
ATTGTGAAGCAGGTAACCAAATACAAAGGCAATAAGCAGGCCCGCAAAGAATGAAGGCATGGAGATACCCGCTACACTTGCCGCAACAGCGGATGTATCGAGCCAGGTGTTTTTCTTTATTGCGGCTAATACACCCAGAAAAATTCCGAAGCATGTAGCAAACACCATGGCGGTAATTGCAAGAATAGCAGTGCCGGGTAATGCTTCTGTTAGCACCGCATTCACTTCTCTTTTTGTACGGTAAGAGCGGCCCAGGTACGGCCATTTTAATACAAGGGCCTTACTATGCGAAACAGGGAATAACTGCGCATAATTATATTGCAGTTTTGAAATGCTATCACTGTTATTGATACTTATTGGCAGCAGATCGTTGAGGTAAAGAAAGTAACGTGCGATGAGCGGCTTATCCAGGTTTAGCTCGTGGCGGGCATTCTCTATCGATGCAAGATCGCTGCGCTGGCCCATGGTGAGGCGGGCCGGGTCGGCAGGCAATACGTTGAAGAGGAAGAACACTAAGGTAACCACCCCCCACAGTACCAGCAGGCTGTAACGCATACGATCAAGAAAGTACCTGAGGAGCATTTAAAAGTTATATTCAAAAGTAAAAAGCCAAAAGTGCTTCATCCAAAGTAATGAATTCCCTTAAGATTTTAATACTTTCCCTTTGGACACTTCTGTAATTTTCTTTGTAATTTGATGGCTCAATGGCTGAAGCAATATCCATCACAAATTATGCAGTTTCCGACCATGCGGAGTTGTTACGGCTTTTGCTGCAATTGCAGGTGTCTTATTTTAAGGATAATGCACCTCAGAAATTCCAGGAACTGAGAATAGATAAAAATGCTTCAAGGTCTTACGAAGACTATGTTACCGCAATAGATGAAGATAAGGAAGGTACATGGAGGGTATTGCTTGCAAAGAATGAATCGGGGCGAATCATTGGGTTTATTATTGGTAGTATTTCAGAGGATGAATACCTTGTTTTAAGCAAGATCGGGAAGTTGGAAGATTGGTTTGTGGAGCCTGGCTATAGAGGACTGGGTATAGGGTTGATGCTTTATAACGAACTTGAAAAATGGTTTAAAGAAAAAGGTTGCCGGCAGGTATGCTCAGACACATGGAATGGCAATGAACTTAGTATTACCGCACATAAAAACATGGGTTTTTTTGTTTCCGGGATAAGTTTCAGCAAGAAGATATAAGATACGGAGCTATGCAGTAAATTCAATAGTAAATTCTGAGCCTTTGTTCACTTCGCTCGAGAGTGATATTCTGCCGCCAAGCATTTCCACTTGTGTTTTCACGATAAATAACCCTAACCCCTTTCCTTCCACATGGAAATGGAAGCGTTTGTATAAACCGAATACATCATTGCCCGTTTTAGTCAGATCAAATCCCAGCCCATTATCTTTAAAGGTAAGAATGAGTTTTTGATCTCTTAGTTCGCTTTTTATTTTAATTATAGCCGGAACATCAGGTTGTCTGTATTTTATACTGTTTGTTATAAGGTTGCTGAAGATACTCGACAGGTAGTTTTTTTGTGTATAGTGTTCCTGTACCGGAAAATCTGTTTCGATCACGAATTTGTGGCTGCTAAAGTATTCGGGCATACTCTGTTCTATTTCAGTGATCAGTGTTGAAAAGCTGACCATTTCCCTGTTTTCACTAAGCCCGCTTTTAAGGTGAAGGATATCATTGAGGTCCCTTATTACGCCATCGAGGCGTGTGGCAGAAGAGGATATTCCTTTGATGATCTCCTTTCGCTCGGCTTCGTCCATATCATACTCTGCAAGCACATCTGCCAGCCCTATAAGGCTGGCAACAGGGGAACCTAAATTATGAGACACGATATAGGTAAATTGTTCCAGCTCATTATTCCTTTTTATCAGGTCGTTGGCCATTTCCTCCCTTTGAAGTTCTGCTTTCCTCAGGTCGGTAATGTCACGAATTATTGACATGATCGTTTCTATGTTTCCCTCCTCATCCGTCAGGAACGAATTGTGCCAGCGGCAGTGCAGTTCTTTGCCATCCCTGGTGTAATTCCTGTTTGCGAGCGGAACCCGTTCAGATATGTTATACTGGGGCAATAAAAGCAGGCTTTCTGTTACAATAACTGCATCGTCCACATGCACAAGAAACTCAGTTACCTTTTTGCCGATCACCTCTTCCTCAGTCCAGCCAAAAAGGTCTTTTGCTCTTTTGCTCCAGAAAGTCACACGCAGGTCCCTGTCGTACTCAATAACGGCGAGAGGGTTGTTGTTTATGTGGTAGTTCAGCCGCTCCTGGTTTTCTTTGATCTTCTTTTCCGCATTTATCCGTTCAGAAATATAAATGCCCATCCCGATAAGACATTCCTGTCCTTCGTAATTAACCGCCTTGCCATTAAAATAATAAGGAATCCGCAGTCCTGATTTAGTTACCGTTTCTATCTCTATTTCCCCTTCGCCAATTTCAAAAACCCTTGTGATCACATTTATAATACGGACGTGGTCTTTGGCATCAAAGAACTGAAGTGGGCTAGATCTTCTGATCTCATCGGCTGTATATCCCGATACCTTTTCGAAATTCTTATTCCACCGAAGATAGTTACCCGTTTTTGCCTGCACATAAAAAACACCCGGCAGGCTATTGATAACTACGTCTGATATTTCCTCTGCCCTTAAAATATCTTTATCTCCGTTGTTCATTTCGTATTATGAGACTATTCCTTTATTTAACGTAATTACAAATGTATTACAAAGATGTTTTAAAACAGGCAATGTATAATAAATAACCTAAAGCATTTCGCCAATTTATGATTTATAGCAGTTGTTGTAAGGCCTAATTGAAATAATATTTTAGCTTTGGGTGAAATAGCGTTTCGCTGCTTGGTGGAAATGCTATGGCACGGTATATCCATGAAGAGAAAATTATCATTAAGCCTGTTCATATTATTGTCAGTGTTGTCGTGTAAAGTGCGCGCGCAATATCTTGATCCCCGTTTCGGCATATATTTTACCAGCCCCATAGGCATTTTATCAAAGGCGGGCATACAAGGAGAGTACAGGGTGAACCTGCAAAATGCCCTTCTTTTAAGCTACACGCAATATTGGGGTTTTTTCCCGGGTTCGCAGGGTGCATTCCAGTACCGGATGTACTTTACAGACAGGCGAAAGGAGAGCAATTCTGAAAACTTTATTTATGCAAAGGTGGGTGTAGGTTATGCCGGGTATATTTCGCGTGTTGACTATAAGCAAATGTCCATATTCGGTGATGGCAGAAATACGGACGCTGCACCCGGTACCTATTTATTCGGCGGCGGCGGTGTGGGCAGGCATATTAATTTTGATTGGTTTTTTATTGAGATCAATACCGGGCTCAAATTTGCGCAGGTCATTAACCCGCCTACGGTTTATAACGAGCATTTGTTCTTTCTGTCTGGTCCCGGCTCATATGTAGATATCAATTTCCATTTCGGGGTACAGTTTTAGGCTATATCTTTACATACATGAAGCGCCTGTTCCTGTTTTTATCAGTTATGTTGTTCATGGCACCGGTTGTAATGGCCGCTGTTGCCGACACGATGTTTATTACACCATTCGAGCGCTCGCATGGTAAGCAGACTGCCACTTATCTCGAGGCATTTGATTTTTATAAGCAGCTCCGTGATTCTTTCCCTACAATTGTTATTGGTGATGTTGGCCCTACGGATATCGGCTATCCGCTACGGTATGTGTCTTACAGCGCCGATGCAAATTTTGATAAGGATGCAATTAAAAAAGAGGGTAGGATAGTTATACTTATCAATAACGACATACATCCCGGTGAGCCGGATGGTGTTGATGCCAGTATGATGCTGTTACGCGATGCTGCTACCGGAAAGATAGATGTACCCAAAAATATAGTGCTTGTCGTGATACCTATGTATAACATAGGCGGGGCGCTCAACAGGAACAGTTATAGCCGTGCCAACCAGGATGGCCCCGAGAGTTATGGTTTTCGTGGTAATTCCCGCAACCTGGATCTGAACCGTGATTTTATAAAATGCGATGCCGCGGAAACAGTAGGCCTTGAAGAGCTTTTTGCCAAGATCAATCCTGATATTTTTATTGACAACCATGTAAGCGATGGTGCCGACTACCAGCATACAATGACACTGCTTGCCTCACAACATGATAAACTGGGTGGCGAAGCGGGCGCCTATATGTATAACACATTCACACCACTGCTTTATAAAGACATGAAAGAAAGAGGCTACGATATGGTACCTTATGTAAATGACTTCAGCAGCACACCTGATTCCGGCTGGAGAGCGTTTTATGAATCGCCTCGTTTTTCGAGTGGCTATGCTTCGTTATTCCAAACGCTTGCCTATGTACCCGAGACACATATGCTTAAGCCATTTAAAGATAGAGTAACCGCGACGTATACACTAATGGAGAGTTTTATTAAAGTTGCATCTGAGCATGCAAATGAAATAAAGGACGTAAGAGGCAGGGATGCTGCGGCAGTGATCAATAAAAAAGAGTTTGCCCTCGATTGGAAAGTGGATACTACCCGCTGCGACAGTGTTCTTTTTAAAGGATACCAGGCAGGGTACAAGCCAAGTGAAGTATCGGGCATGCCACGACTGTATTATGATCACAACAAACCATTCACTAAGAACGTGCCTTTCTATGATCACTTCGTACCCTCAAAAACAGTTACTGCTCCACGTGCCTATATCATTCCCAAAACATGGGTATCTGTTATCAGTATTTTACGGGCCAATGGTGTGCATATAGCCCGCTTCAAGCACGATACTACTATCACGGTAACGGCATACCATATTGATAATTACGAGACGATACAACATCCCTACGAAAAGCACTACCTGCATAAGAATGTGCAGGTAACCCCGGGCAAAATTATCATGCGCTTTATGGAAGGTGATTATATTCTCTGGGTAAACCAACCTGCCAACCGGTATATTGTTGAAACGCTTGAGCCTACCGCGCCCGATGCATTTTTTGCCTGGAATTTTTTCGACGGCATATTACAGCAGAAGGAGGGTTACAGTGCATATGTGTTTGAAGATGTAGCCGCTAAATTGCTGAAAAAAGATCCGGCGCTTAAAAAGGAGCTGGAAGAGAAGAAGAAAAATGATCCTGATTTTGCAAAAGATGGTGCGGCACAACTTGATTTTGTTTACCACCACTCTCCCTATTTTGAGCCGGAGTATCTCCGCTATCCTGTGTACAGGCTGGAATAGAGAAACCCCAAACCCCTAAAGGGGCTTCACTGATATACTTAATTTCAGCAGCCTTATAAGGCTGAACGAATTTTAGTTTATTATCGGTTATGTAATCACATTTTGATTATCAATGACGAAAGTACATTCAAATGAAGAAAGTGTATTCGCAAGCAAAGCCCCTTTAGGGGTTTGGGGTTAGTAGCTCATACAATTTTATCACCTCCATCGCCTCTTTCACATCATGTACCCTCAGTATGTTCGCGCCATTTTGCAGTGCTACCATATTAAGTGCTGTAGTGCCATTCAGCGCATGTTCAGGATTCACCTTAAGTGGCTTGCAGATCATTGATTTGCGGGATAGTCCGGCGAGAACAGGTTTGCCTAGTTTGTGGAAAGTATTCAACGATCGTAGTAATGCAAAATTGTGCGCCACCGTTTTCCCGAAGCCAAAGCCTGGGTCAATGATAACATTTGTAATGCCTGCAGCGGCACATTGCGCACAAACATTTTCCAGGTATTGATACACATCCTGCACTACATTATCATATTGGGGATCCACCTGCATGGTTTGTGGCGTTCCTTGCATGTGCATGGCTATATAGGGAACATTAAGGGCGGCCACGGTGTGCAACATTTCTTTGTCAAACCGGCCGCTGCTTACGTCGTTTACTATACTTATACCTGCGTTAACTGATTCTTTAGCTGTTGCCGAATTATAAGTATCAATAGAAAGCCATGCCTCGGGGAAATTCTTATGAATAGCATTCACTACAGGCATTACACGTTCCAGTTCTTCATCTGCGGTTATCAATGGTTGTCCCGGTTTTGTGCTGGCGCCACCAATGTCTAATATAGATGCGCCGTTCCTGAGCATTTTTTCAGCGGTGCGCAGCAGACTATCAGTATCACTTTCCTGTCCTTTATTAAAGAAACTATCGGGGGTTGCATTAAGTATCCCCATCACCACCGGCCGGGAAATATCTAATACTCTTGATCTGCTCTGAAGAATGGACAATGTGTTTGATTTAGTGAAACTTTACAGTGCTCATTCGACCTCACCCTCTCCTTGGGAGAGGGCCGGGGAGAGGCTCTAATCTGCTTTCGTCCATTTCGTGGTGCGGCCAATAAATGAAAACCCAATATAGCCGCGAACATCCAGTATATCTCCCTTGTTCGTTATTTTACAGCTGTAGGTCTTACCGTTTTTAGGATCGTATATGGTGCCGTCTTCATATCCCTTTTCCCCGTCTTTTTTGAACGCTTTCAATATCAGCAGTCCCATAAGCGGGTCATTCTGCCTGTTTTTATCGGGGTTATTTTTGTCCACTTTCGGTTTGCCGTCTGCATCAGGCACTTTAAGCCACACGATCTTCCCGTAGAATTTTCCGTCGGTGGCTTTGTATATCTGTATTTTAGCGGTCTTTTCTTCGTTGTACCACAGGTTGCGTTCCAGTGGATCTGCCTGCGCGAAAGATAAAGTTCGCATTCCAAAAAGTGCAGCAAATAAAAAAAACATCCGTAGTGAGCTCATTCCTGGCATAAGCGGTTTATTTACGAATAAATATAGCAAAAATCCTGCCAATGCAAACTGATTAATTTGCGTCCGATATCGTACCTACGCCCGACACTTCTTTGGTTACTGTAGGGTGGCCTTTGTATTTTATAGTACCTGCGCCGCTTATCGTAGCACTTAGTTTTGTAAGGGCTGTAACTTCGCTTTTACCTGCCCCTGAGATCGATGCTGTAGTTTCATTCGCCTGTAGCGGAAAGGCTATGATCTTTCCTGCGCCGCTTATTTCATAGGAGGCATTTTTCACGGCTCCTCCCTTTACTTCAATATCCGCTGCGCCAGAAACATCCGAACTGAAATTATCCACGTTGATATCATCTATAACTACTTTACTTGCGCCGGAGATGTCTAACTTAAAATCCGGCCCGGTCATATTACCATGTATGTATGCATCCGGTGCGCCGGTGAGTGTCAGTGCGGTCATAGCAGGCAGGGTGATCTTTGCTGTGATATCATTACAATCCATTGTCCAGGTCTCGCCGAGGTCAGAAGTGATGTAAAGCGTATTATTTTTCACTTCTGTTTTTATGTGCTTGATAATATTCTCATAGCCGTCCAGGTCTATGTGGGGTTGGGTACCACTTTGCACTGTTATATCGGCTTTTACAGAGAGGTCAATATTCACGGCATTAAATGACGAGACGGAAGGAGTGCTTATTGTTTTTTTGCCTTCACCTCTCAGTGTATTCATTCTGCAGGAGGAAACGAAACAAATCGCTGTAAGGCAGGCGAAGAGTACAAAATATTTCTTCATAAGCTGGATATTTTATGCCGGTGTTTGATATTCTTCTCCGCCCCATCAACCAGTGTGGGGGATTACGTTTTCGGATTACTGTTTTTCCACCACACAAAGCCTATAGTGCCCATGATGGCAAGCGGCAAAAACGCAAGATATATAATGCCGCCATTCAGTCCTTTGGCACTTTTATCATCGAGCCCGGCAGCAGTTTTCGTACATACCGAACAACCCTGGCCATAAGAAATACCCGACAACAGCACCAACAATAAACCCACAAACACTATACGTTTCATATGATAAAATTAGCATGAAGCCGTGAAACAGCCAAATGTGTTATAGATGTGGCAGGTAGTAGGGGCTTATCAATAGGTATACCAACACACCGGTTACACTCACATACAGCCATAAAGGCCACGTATACTTAGCCAGTTTTTTGTGCCGGGCAAATTCTCCGGTTAGAGACCTGTATGCCGTAAACAGTATGAATGGAAGTATTATAGTAGCGAGGAAAATATGAGTTATAAGAATGAACAGGTAAACGAAATACAGCCAGTCATGCACACCGCCATATTTTGTTTCGCTTGCGAGCAGGTGATGACCTATATAAGACAGCAGGAACAAAACAGATAAAACGATAGCGGTGAGCATCAGCCTTTTGTGCAGTACATACTGCTTGTTCTTTACAGCAAGCAATGCCCAAACCAGCAAAACAGATACTGTACCATTGATCACTGCATTGAACAATGCCAGCAGGTGCACATTAAAACCAAGGTTAACGCCAGTGAACAGTTTGACGTTTGTTAAAAACACTACTGCACCAAAGATCACGAAGGAAACTACCCATATCAGCAGCCTTGCTTTTTTATCATTCTTTTCTAAAACCGGAGTTAACATATCTGAAGCATTATTTGTTGAACCTACAGCCAAATAAATGGCCGTTTGTTTTAATAATATTGCCCGCAAAGGTATGGCTAGAAATCGGCATTGGATAGTTTTGTATGTAAGTTTATTGTAAAAGTGAGCGCCGGTATATTAATACAAGGTTATAAGAGCTAATTTTAAAAACACTATTTTTATCGTTATGAGACCCGTTCTGATATTTATACTCTCGTTGTTTGCCTTACAAAGTAATGCCCAGGATAGTTTTGACGATTACCTCCCGAAGAAAATAAAAGGCATGGCCAAAAAAGTTGCCTACTATTATATTGATAGCACTGGAAAAAGGCTAATGTCTACAGCATCTTATAACAACGAGGGGCTTCTGACGGAAACCAAAATATATAACAGGGACAGTACCAGCAATAATTTTACCAAATACAGTTACGATGGTAATGGGCAATTGATTGAAGAAAACGTATGTATCGTAAATAAGAAGGGCAAAATAGTCCTGCAGAATAAATTTACGTACACCTATGAGGGTAATAGGCTGGTCTCCGGCAAACAACTGGGTAAGGATGGACAATGCTTTCGTTCACACGTATATAAATACGACAGCTTTAACAGGAAGATTGAAGACTTTGAGGTCAATGAAGAGAACAGGAAAATCCGGACCACATTTACATATGATACCGTCAATAAAAACCTGGTAATGACAGAGGTGCAACGAATGGTCACCAATCATAAACCCAGCCGCCGTGGCAAGCCATTAGCAGAAGGCAAAGCCATATACTATTATAATGATGCAGGGGAAACTGCAAAGGAAGAAATGATAAGTTCTCTCTATGCCGATGAGCATCATATCATCCATGAAGGTGGGTGTGCGGATACTTTGGGGTCGCGTGAAGAACGCTACCGTTTCAATAAATATGAGAGGGGATTTCTTGTAGAATCGGCAACTTATGACAAGGACAATAGGCTCGTAACTAAAGAAACTTACGTTTATGATTATGACCCGGCGGGTAACTGGCTACGGCAAACCAAAAACTTTACACTCTATACATTGTCTTGCCAGATACCCGTAACCAGCATCATAGAAAGGCGCATCGAGTACTAATTATTTTTTGTGCTTCCTTTCCAGCGTCAGCAGCACAATGTCATCTGCACATTTACGTACGTCAGTATCGTTGAGGCCATTATAATAGCCCCGTATGAACCTGTCTTTGTCCAGTAATACAAACTGCTCGGTGTGTATGAAATCATCAGCGCCGCCATCGCCGGGGCCGGTGGCAATACCCAGTTCGTTGCGGATAAAGTTGTAGATCGTTTTTTTATCGCCTGTCAGGAACCACCAATGGTCATGATTGGCTCCATACTTGTCCGCATAAGTTCTCAGTACCTGGAAAGAGTCACGCTCCGGATTTACAGTGATAGAAATGAACTGGACAATGGTATCAAGCGATGCTTCCTTTTTAGTGTCTTTTTTAAAGCTTGTCTGCAGCAGGCGCATATTCTTCGACAGTTGCGGGCATATGGAAGTACAGTTGGAAAAAAAGAAATCAAGCACTATGGCTTTTCCCTTCAATGATTTGTTGAGCGAAACTTTTTCACCGAGCTGGTTTGTCAGTTCTATATCTGTTACCTGGTGATAAGTAGTGTCCCGCTGCATAGCACCGCTAATGGACTGGCTATCTATCTTATCAATAAGATAGTAGTGCGGCATCTTCACGGTTCCCTTCGATAGCTTGTTGGTAACCAAATAAAAAGAAAGTGGCAGCAATACTGCCACCACTAATGCTAAAAAGAATTTGCTGTTTGATTTTTTACCGCTCATTACTTTGCCACGTGTTCTATAGTGTTTCTTGCAGGAGAAGAGTCATTCATCCTCAACCAGAAACCGCCATCAGCAAGGAATGCAATGATAAACCACACGAACAATACCAGCGGTACCAAAACAGTAACCATGAAGTTTTTGAACTCATCGCCAAGGTGCATGAACACCGCCACGATATAACCTGCTTTCAGAATAGTAAGTGCGAGGAAGAAAAATGCAACCAAAGCTTTTGGCATCTGGTGACTGAAGAACATCCCCATGATCACTTCTGCTACCGTTATCACAAGCAGTATCCAGAATATTTTCCAGATCCTTTTTACTTGTGTTTTGCTTTCTTCTGAGTTTACATCAGAATGGTGCTGAAGCACGCCTGAGTAAAGTTTTGACTGGTCGCCTTCGTATAAGTGCTGGATACTATCGTGATTGTGATGTCCTGACATTTTATAAATATTGGTTGTTATGAATATTACTGATTATTACTTTAGACTAACTACTTTAGACTTTAGACTATAACAGGTAGAAACAGGTGAATACGAATACCCAAACGAGATCTACAAAGTGCCAGTAAAGGCCTATTTT
>CAIJNJ010000488.1 GCA_903821975.1 uncultured Bacteroidota bacterium | reverse complement strand
TGGCGCATGAACGTTATATCATGTTTCGTGCTGCCTTTTTGACCTTTTCGGCCTTGCCGTTGTTTTGTTTTGTCCATTGTTTACACATTTTATGTGTAAACTTTTTTAGGGACTAGACACTTCGCTGACTGGCCAATTTCCTGGCAGAGAAATAACCACCCCAGTTGAATGAGGCCGTCTTTGACCCTTCCGCCTTCGGCACCTTCCCTTGAAAAAAGGGAAGGAGTCGGAGTGTGTTATGCAGCATTCCCGGTTTTTTCCAGTATAAAGGTCGGTCAGGTTTGCGAGGTGGCAAAATCGGATTTTTGTGATAATGCGTTTTTCGTGCTATCACAGATCGCAGGCTGTCTGTGATGTATTTTTTTAGCCTCACCCCTGCCTACCGGCAGGCAGGCTGGCCCTCTCCCCCTTCGACTGTGCTCAGGGCAGGCTTGGAGAGGGTGATGTTACGTACCACCCATTGTGAGTAATGATTTATTTTGTACATCATTGTTTTACAATTTTTTTAATTGTTTTGACCGACCTCTCCCCGGCCCTCTCCAAAGGAGAGGGTGAAGTGGCAGTAAGCTCCAGCATATATATGCCAGGTGATAATGATCTTATAGAAATACTGTTACTCCCTTCTTTTAGGGGGCCCTGTTGCATAGTAGTACCTAACATGTTTAACAGGCGGTATGTTGCGGGCGCTGTTAGATTATCTACATTGAGCACATCATTTGCAGGACTTGGATACACCGCAGTATGCCGTGTAATTACATTTGACAACCGCTCCGGTAAGCAGGAACTATCTGTAACGATGTGGATGGTATTGCTGACAGCAACAGGATTGCCAACGCAGGGGCTGCTGCTGGTGAGTATGCAGCTTATAGAATCACCGTTTGCGGGCGTGTAGGTGTAAGAGCCTGAAGTAACTCCGGGTATAGCCGTTCCATTTACAAACCACTGAAATGAAGGGGTAGGCCCACCACCGGCTAATGTAGCCTGGATAGTGACCGATGAATCTACACAAATAGTGTCATTTGGGGTTGCAATAATATGAATGAAGGGATTAAATATTGTGACTTTACGCACACGGTTGTTACCATTATCTCCAATAAATAAATTCCCTGCACTGTCAATAACAACGCCAACGGGTGCATATAGTTTAGCATTTACAGCAAGACCGCTATCTCCTGAAAAGCCTGCTATACCATTTCCCGCAATAGTCGTAATGATCCCAGTGTTGGCATCAATTCTCCTTACACAATTACTGTCCTCCATTGAAAAATAGAGATTGCCGCATTTATCTAAACATATACCTGCTGGCCTATTAATCATAGCACTGATAGCGGGGCCACCGTCGCCGGAATAGCCAACTACTCCATTTCCGGCAATAGTAGTTACGATACCAGTTGCCGCATCAACTTTTCTTATGCGCGCATTATCCCAGTCTCCAATATATATGTTACCTACTGGGTCGCTACATATACCTAATACCCGACTGAATTTTGCGTTAATAGCTAAATCTCCATCACCACTATATCCATTTACTCCTGTCCCGGCAAAGGCAGTAATGGTATCGGTCAATTTATTTACCTTTCTGACCGTATGCCCAAATTCATTAGAAATATACAGATAATGCTGGGTAGGGTCAAAACATACGCTAATTGGGTCGTTCAACTCAGCACTTTTGGCAAGCCCATTATTTCCTAAATTACCAACAATTCTATCTCCTGCAAAAGTATCGGTAGTGTCTCAATTTAGAGATTTTTCTATTAGTAGCACAATATCTTTAATATCCATTGGCCTATCCATCAATTTTGCTTCCATGGCTGGGGTTACACGTAATGACTTATGTACTTTGGCGAAATTATAATAAACGAAGTGTAGTGCTATTGC
>CAIJNJ010000487.1 GCA_903821975.1 uncultured Bacteroidota bacterium | reverse complement strand
CTTTATCTTCTGGCCGGCTATTTCCATATCCTCACCCAGTTTTATTTTGGTTGCAGAGTTCGCACCTGTACGCCACACTTTGCCATAAGGTACCAGGTCTCCAAATATCGCACGGCCACGCATAGACGGGCGGCTGTAATTGATCTCAATATTAGATACCGAGAAGTCCTGTGTTATTTTAGCTGTTGGGCTAAGTGCCGGAAGCTTTAATGAACTTTGCGCATACGTAGCCAATGACGAGGCAACAAGAAATACGGAAAGAAAAAATTGTTTCATGATCTGTTTTGTTTTTTGAACCTGCAAAATACGAACTTACTTGATAAGTTAGTGCGAAGTTGAAATGTTGATAAGTGAAATGTTGATAAGGTCGGGAAAGACTTTTTTTTGAGCATAATTTATATGCCGGAGCAGCACACATTTATTAGAAAAAAAAGTCCCGATACCAGTGCTGGCATCGGGAAAGGACTGAGCTTACTAACCCATCGATTGTTGAACAAATGTCCACAAAAAGATTCGGATTTTTAAATAAATATTTTACGCATGTCATTGTTATTTCATGGATATTTTCATGCGAATATCATAGTAGATTATTTTATGAACATATCTTGCTTTAATGCTGTAAAGAATATTCGTTTCCTGCCATTTATAACCTCGGCTAAATTAGAAAATAGACAAAATGTCGTCATTAAGCGTACAAATCGGACATTATGGCTTATTTTTTGAAAAGGTACATTGTTTGCAATATACCAGTAAAACACAAAAAACTAAAAATTATGTACTACAGAAAAAATTTCGGCTTAATGCCCCGCACGATCAGCGGATTAATGGAAGACATGGTTCATACAGGCATGAACCGTTTTAATGAAGAAGTAAACTCCTTCATTGCCCCTGTGAACATCCAGGAAACAGACAAAAGTTACGAATTACACCTCGTGGCACCCGGCCTGAAAAGAGAAGATTTTAAAATAAGCCTTGATAAGGACATTTTAAATATCTCCTACGAGCAGAAGAAAGAAGAAAGCAAAGAAGAGCCCAAAGAAAAATGGCTGAGGAGCGAATACCGTATGAGGTCTTTTAAAAGGAGCTTCTCGCTCAACGAAAAAGTAGATGCCGGTAAGATCGCGGCAAAATATGCCGATGGTGTGCTGGTTGTGAGCTTGCCTAAAAAAGAAGTGAGCGAACCCGCTACATTGGAAATAGCTGTAAACTAAGTAGAGTGGAACGTGCCGATAGCATGTGTGAAGTGTGAACAAAAAACGGAAGGCGGTGAGTAATACACCGCCTTCCTGTTTTGATATAGCAGAAAAACTACAAAACCTGTAAGCCGGATCCTGTCCCCGATAGATCGGGGGGCTATCATTTATCTGGGATGCTGTTTGCACAGCACCTCTATCTGCCAACCCACGCACATCGGACGAGTCATCCTCAAGCGCACGCTTATTTGGCATTTCAGCACGCAAGGTTTACCCCTATTCATTGTCTCCAATGCATACCGTAGTCTCTTACACTACTTTTTCACCCTTACCCTCCTTCGCTAAAGCTTCGGCGGGCGAAGCCCGTTTACACTCAACAAAAGAAAGCGGTTATTTTCTGTGGCACTCTCTGTCTGCAGGTTTCCCCGCATCCTACCCGTTAGGTAGTGCGTTGCTCTATGCTGTCCGGACTTTCCTCCATCCCGTGCGGGAAGGCGATAACCCGGTTTTGTAGTAATGCAAATTTACAATAAATAACACGTAATATATTTTTTGACCGAACAACTTACCTTTATAAAATGAAAAGAATATTCGCATTTATAGCCTGGATACTGGCACTTATTGTAAACTTTACCTCTTTTGCACAGCCCGGGAAAACTACTATACATGCCGTAAGCGGCAGCAATTCTGTTCCTGAAACGAACAATAACAAGTCACTTTTATGGAAGATCACCGGCAAAGGGCTATCAAAACCATCCTACTTATTCGGTACCATACACCAGATATGCAAAGACGACTATCTATGGACAGATATCATGAGTGCCAGTTTCGAAAAATGTGAAAAGGTCTGCTTCGAAATGGACATGGACGACCCCGCCCTCATGACGCAGGTGGCATTGGGCCTGATGGATAAAAGCGGCAAAACCCTGAAAGACTATTTTACACCAGAGCAGTACAAACACCTGAAAGAATACATGAAGGATAGCCTGGGTATGGAGATCGGCATGTATGCACAAATGAAACCTGTTGCGCTGCAAAGCATCATAAGCATGCAGGATATCTCGTGTAAGAACACTATATCTTATGAAGAAACACTAATGGGCACCGCCCAAAAAGATAATAAGGAAATACTGGGTCTTGAAGAAGCAAAAGAGCAGCTGGATGTGTTGGAGACCATACCGGTAGATACTGTAATAAAAGGCCTCCTCGAGATCATCAACAATAGCAGCCACAAGGATGATGCTATGTTCAATAAACTGGTGAGCGCTTATAAACAACAAGACCTGCCTGCACTCTATAAACTCATTACCGAATCCAAAGAACTCGGCGATGGAATGGATGCATTCCTTGATACAAGAAATAAAAAATGGATACCCCGCATGACCGAGAAGATGAATAAAAACTCAGTTTTCTTCGCCGTAGGTGCCGGGCATCTATGGGGTGACAATGGTGTCATTCATCTTTTAAGAAAAGACGGATACGTGGTTGAGCCGGTTAGATAAAATCAGGGGGTTACGGCAGCTTAAAGTTTGAATAATACTGTTTTGCCACAGCTTCATACTTTAATGCCATTGCCATATTACCAAGACCTTTGTAGGACATGGCCAGGTATGGATAGTCCTTCACATCTCTCGGATCAAGCGTAAGGGCTTTGTTCAACGCCTCGATGGCTGGACCGTATTGCTTCATCTGGAAATAGCAATGTCCGAGGTTGGAATAACCGTTCTGGTAATTAGGATTGGCTGCAACCAGTTTTGTAAGTATCCCGAGCGCATCCTGGTATTTTCCTGAGAAAAGATACGTGGCCGCCAGGTTGTTGATCGCATTCAGGTCATTTGGATTTTCCTGTATAGCTTTCTTAAATTCCGGCTCTGCCTGGTCAAACTTATTTGTGAAATAGTATATCAGCCCTACCTGCTCGTGTATGCCCTGGAAATTAGGATCGAAGGCAAGCGTTTTATTAAAGTTATCCATCGCAGAGTCATAGCGTTGTAGTTGCAGGTAGCAACAACCCATGTTATAAAACGCCTGCGCAAAATCTCCCTTGATGCTGATGGCCAGCTTATAGTAAGGTATCGCTTCATGCAGCTTTCCTGAGCGCATATATACCGTACCTAAATTATTGGCTGCAATAGATGAATATGGGCTTAGTGCAATAGCTCTCAGAAAATGATAAGCCGCTGAGTCATAATTAAGCGCATGAAAGTATGCGTTGCCGGCCTCGGTATGCGCATCGGTATAATCAGGGAATATCTCTATTGCCCTCCTCAGGTAACCAATACTCTCCTGCAATATCTGTCTTTGCTTTGCCGTGTCTTTTTCCGCAGCATATTCATTTTCCACCAGTTCATTACCCAGGTAGTAACTAAGCCTGCAATCGTTTGGCGACTTTTCTGCATCCGCTTTATATAATGCAGTATTGGTCTTCCAGTCAGCATTACGGGCCATCGTGAGCACAGAGAAAATAAGGCACACCGGCACCAGCAACCCCATAAGCCGCACATTCTTAAAAAATGCCGGGAATGTTATCTCAGACCTTACCACCCATTTTTCTATAGCCAATGCCACCAGCAGGCAAAAACCTGCCGATGCGAAGAATGTAAATCGCTCACCGAGTTGCGCACCCATCAGGAAGAAAACGTTCGTAAACAGGGCCATCGTGGCAAGAAAGTAGAGCATACCGAATGCCCACGGGTCTTTACGGAATTTTATAAACCTGTATACACCTGCCACTAAAAGGAATAAGTATATACCAAGCGACAGCAGTACCCATACATTACCAAACCCAACGTATGGGATGGTATTGTAACCATAATCACAATTGAGCGGATATGGCACAAACAACAGTTTAATGTAGATGCCCAAGCCTTCAATCGCAGTCGCGATACGCATAGCCAGGTTCGGGGCCCTTACCAGCGCATTATCTATAAACTCGACTGCGGTGGTGCTTGCACCATATGCGTTCAATATTACTCCACGTATAACCAGGTATATGCCTGTTACCACTAAAGCCCCGGCCGTCATAAAAATAGCCCGCTTCCTGTTCTGGTTTTGATAAAAGAAAAATACAAGCGGTATCATGAACAGGAACGTAACCACTGTTTCTTTGGAAAGGAAGGATAAGAAGATAAGCAAGGTACCCACCAGGAGCTGCCATATCTTGCCGTCGCGCATATACCCAAGAAAAACATTGAGCCCTGAAAATGCGAAAAAGAAACAGAATATCTCGTCGAGGCTTTTTATATTGGCCACTACTTCTGTATGTATTGGGTGCACTGCAAACAGTGCCGATGCCACAAAGGCTACACCGGTTTTCTTTCGGTCAAAGAGCTTATCTAAAAAGAGGAAGAGCAGGATAACGCAACCCGCAAAAAAAATGGTATTGAAAAAATGACCCGCTGTGGGCTTGTCTCCAAACAACTGGCATTCAACCGCAAACATCACCAGCGATAGCGGGCGATAGTTCTCATTTTTCAGGTAGCCGAAACCTTTAAGACGTGGTGTTTGCAACAATTCAGGAATGCCCTTAAAACCCTGCGTTACAATGGTATTCTTGGCAAACACCATGGAGTCATCAAGCACAAAATCATTTTGCCAGGTATTCGCATATACAACTATAGAAAGAATGGCCAGGATAAAGCACAAACGTGCATTTAACGAAAACGACCTTTTCGGCGCTGCAACCCTCTCTTTTTCTACAGGTTTTTCAGGCGCAGGCTTGGGCGCAACTTTGGGTATTGGTTGTTTATTGGGTTTCTTTGCCATGCATCATTTATTGCCCGATAAAGATAGTAATACGACGATAAACCCCAAACCATTTAAATTCAGGATATAGACTTTAGCAATTTTTTTGAGTTTTGAATTTTGAATTTGACTTTAAAATGTAATTTCACCCGGCATTTATAAACAATGAAACAAAACTTATTCATAGCTCTGGAAGGTATCGATGGCAGCGGGAAAAGCACCCAGGTGAAAATGCTATCTGAGAAAATGACGGCCGCTGGACACAAGGTTTATGCCACTTTTGAGCCTACTGATGGTATGATAGGCGCTGTATTGCGAAAAATATTGAAGGGCCAGATAAAAGCAGACCACCGGGTTATTGCCGGGCTATTCCTTGCCGACAGGCTGGATCATTTGCTTAATGAAGAAACAGGCATCGTAAAGAAAATGCAGGAAGGCTACACTGTTATCACAGACCGTTACTACTTCTCTTCGTATGCCTATCATGGCACGCACATGGATATGGATTGGGTAATAGAAGCAAATAAAATGTGCGCGCAAATACTTAAACCTGATCTGAATATTTTTATAGATGTACCGCCTGATATCTGTATGCAGCGCATCAATGCCGGCAGGGAAAGCACGGAGCTTTTTGAAACACTCGAAAGCCTGAAAAATGTAAGAAAGAAATATTTTGAAGCTTTTGACAAACTCAGGGACAAAGAAGCCATTTTCATCACAGATGGCAACCGGACAGCACAAGCTATAGCCGATGATATACACCAGGCTGTGATGCTGTCATAATATAAGATACAGTAACATTATAACATGTTTATATAGATACTAATACTAATTGTTAGTATCTTAGAAAAGATTTTTTAATTATTACATAAAAGTACCTTATCTTACATCCTAATTTTTTAGACCATTTTAACATTTGCACCTATGTTATCATTTAGAATACGCACATTCAGAAATGTAGCTTTATTACTATCTGTATGTGGAACATTGTTGAGCAACGCTGTTTCCGCACAGACGGGCACATGGACAACTGTAACTACAACAGCGCCGCATACCAACAGCGGTGAAATGCTCGTACTTACTGATGGCTCTATTATTTGTAAAACCTCGTCCGGTGGCAGTGATGGTACCATATGGGACAGGCTTACACCCGTTAACGGCAGCTATAAGAACGGCACCTGGAGTTCTTTACCTGCAATGCACTACCCCAGGTTATACTTTTCTATGCAGGTACTTCCTGATGGCCGCGTATACGTATGTGGCGGTGAATATGGCACTGGCGGCAATTACGGTGAAGTGTGGGACCCTAAAACAAACGTATGGACTATAACCGGTGGCGCTACATGGGTGTTTCCTAATGTTATATCTGATGCCAACTCTGAAATACTTCCCGATGGCACTGTATTACAGGCCTCAGTTGATGAGACTGGTGTGAACTGGAATTACCTTTGGAATCCCACAACGAATACATATGTGAGAGGGCCTAACTGCCTGCGTACGGATAACGAAGGGGTTTGGATAAAATTGCAGGACAGCAGTATCATTTTCCTTGATAATTATGGAGAAACATCTGAGCGCTATATGCCAAAGACAAACACATGGATCAACGATGCTACTGCTCCTGTGGAACTATATGACCCATATGGAAGTGAGGCCGGTGCAGGCTTTACATTGCCCGACGGTCGTGTATTTTTTATCGGTTCTTTACCTAACACTTTGTATTATACACCATCCGGCAGCACAGCGCCTGGTTCATGGGTTGCAGGACCAAATATTCCGGGCGGATATGGTGCTGCAGATGCGCCATCTGCAATGATGCCAAATGGTCATATACTTTTGTCAGTTTCTCCAACACCTACGAGTGCTAATCACTTCCCTTCTCCAACCGCATACTATGAGTTCGATTATACTACGAATACCTTTACTGCAGTTGGCGCACCGGGTGGTGGTACAACTACAGCCAACGCCTGCTATATCGGCAATATGGTTGATCTACCGGATGGCACTGTGCTTTTTGCAAACCAGGGAAGCAATAGGTATTATATATATACACCGGGCAGCGGCCCACTTGCAGCTGGCAAGCCCACTGTAAGCACCGTAACCAGGGTAAATTGCGACACCTTCCAGTTTACCGGTACATTGTTCAACGGTATCACCGAGGGTGCTGCCTATGGTGATGACTGGCAAATGGAAAGCAACTACCCTATTGTTCGTTTGACTAACGGTGGTAACACATATTATGCTACGACTTATAACTGGAACAGGATCGGAGCGGTAATGACCGGTTCATTACCCGATACTGCTATCTTCGTTCTGCCTGCAGGTTTACCGGTTGGCAGCTACTCCGTAACTGTTGTTGCTAACGGCAATCCTTCTGATCCGTTCCCGATAAATACCAGCCTTACTATCACACCATCGCTTCCTGTTGCTTGCATAGGAACTATAACCACGTTATCAGATGCGCAGACAACAGGTGTATGGAGCAGTTCTAACACAAGTGTTGCGACGATTGGTACCAATGGTACTGTTACCACAGGTGTTGCAGGCACGGCAACTATTTCTTATTCGATTGGGCAATGTTATGCGGTTGCGCCTATTACCGTTAATCCAGCACCCGCTGTTATTGCAGGGGCTCTAAATGTTTGTCAGGGAGCTGTTACAGTATTAACAGATGCTACTACAGGTGGAACGTGGATAAGCGGCAGTAGCAATGCGACCGTGGACGGGTCCGGAAATGTGACGGGTGTAACTGCAGGTACTGCTACAATAACATATACTGCACCTACAACATGTATTGCAATCTCTATTGTTTCAGTTGGCGCAGCTCCTGCTATTTCAGGTACACCGGCCATTTGCCTGGGCTCAAATGTATCATTAAGTGATGCTATTGCCGGTGGTACATGGAGTAGTTCCAGTGCCAATGCCACAGTTGATGGTTCAGGAAATGTAACCGGCGTGGCTGGTGGTACGGCAACTATATCTTATGTTACAGCTACTGGTTGCTCCGCTTCACTTGTCGTTACTGTAACTTCTACCATTGTCACACCCTCAGTGACCGTATCGGCAAGCAATGGTGATATTGTATGTAGCGGCGCAGCTACATCTACATTTACTGCATCATCAGTTAATGGCGGCCCTACGCCGGTATATGAGTGGTTTGTCAATGGTGCTCCGGCAAGTACTGGAACAACCTATACCTATACGCCAGTCAATGGAGATGTAGTGAAATGTGTTCTTACAAGCAATGCTGCATGTGCCTCACCTCTTACGGCTACTTCAAGCATCGTGATGACCGTATCTCCAATGCAATCTCCGGCTGTAAGCGTTACATCTATTCACAACGACAGCACTTGTACCGGCGATACCGTACAGTTTGCAGCGGTTCCTGTTTATGGTGGCACAGCCCCTACATATGTATGGACAGAAAATGGTATTAATGTGGCTACTGGGCCTTATTATATATATACGCCTTTAGATGGTGATACGCTGATTGTTACCATGACCAGCAACTATCCATGTTTGTCTACGCCTACAGCGGTGAGCAGCATGTTCATTATTCACGTATTCAATCCTACTGTCAATAACCTGTCTGTATCTGTATCACAGTCGAGCATCATTTCGGGTAGCGTAGATACGTTTACTGCGGTGGCCACAGGTGCGGGTTCATCTCCTTCATTCCAGTGGTATATCAACGGTGTGCCTGTTGCAGGTGCAACATCCAACCGTTATATCACAGACTCACTGAGAGACGGCCAGATAGTTAACTGCGTAGAAACCAGCAGCTTCGTATGCTCTGACCCACATACAATATCGAGTGGCGGTATCTCTATAACAGTGAAACCAAACAGTGTGAAACAGGTTGGCATCAACTCTGCAAACTTCACACTGGTACCTAACCCTAACAGCGGAACGTTCACGATAAGCGGTAATTTAAAATCACCGTCTGATGATCGTGTAAGTATCGTTGTTACAGACCTGCTGGGCCAGGTAGTGTATAAGACAACTACTTCTGCGAACAATGGCAAGGTGAATG
This sequence comes from uncultured Bacteroidota bacterium, assembly GCA_903821975.1. Lineage (GTDB taxonomy): Bacteria > Bacteroidota > Bacteroidia > Chitinophagales > Chitinophagaceae > Nemorincola. The sequence continues at coordinate 1,300 of CAIJNJ010000487.1, read as the reverse complement.
AACAAATAACCCTTGCTAATTCTGTCACAGCCGGCACTTACCAGGTAAGTGTTACCTCGGGCGAAGAACATGTGGTATTCCACCTGGTTATTGAGAAATAATTAGTTATATTAAGTTGATAAAAGAAAGCGCCCCGACCAGGGCGCTTTCTTTTTGTGGTAATGATATCGTTTAGGAATGCATTGGTGCTTCATACCCAATAGACTTATAGTACACTTGGAAATCTGCATTCATTGCTCAGAACTTTAAGCCGGTTAATGAAAGCACCCGCACTTTCGGCTTCAGCCAGAACTAATAATACCATTTAGACTTTAAAGATCGGCATGTCTTACATTATTGCTCCGTTAGGAGCCTAATCTTTGTAGCTTGCAGGGTGCCATTTTTCAAAGCGCGCCGTAGGTGTGCAACCCGTCTCGCCTGTGCCTGATTTTAATGTCCAATCGGCATAGCATGGGGTGACTTAGTTAAAACAGCAAAGCCCCATATAGGAGGCTTTACAATTGAATATAGCTCAGTGAATTACTTTTCTACAGCTTCAATTAATTCAGGGCTGGTCGCTGATACATCGGTCATGAACATGGCCACCAGTTCACCTTTTTCATTGATCAGGTACTTCTGAAAATCCCACTGCACATCTGTGTCTTTGTAGTGGCTGTATTTGGCATGCAAAAGCCATTTGTATATAGGTGTTAGGTCATCGCCATCGCCTTTTACTTCCTGTAACGATGTCAGCGGGAAGGTAACGGGATAATTACGCTTGTCAAGGTTAGTAAGGTCTATCTTACCGCCAGGGAGCTTAGAAAAATCTTCGATAAGAAAACCAACGATAACCAGGTTATTTTTATGCTTCTGGTAAAGGGATTCCAGTTCGGCATACTGGGGTGCATTGACATTCATTGCCGGCGTATTTACTATCAGTATTTTTTTGCCCTTGAACTTCGAAAAATCTATCGTCTTCCCAAAACGGTCTTTTACTTTAAACTCATAGATCGTCTTTGGGATGCGGTCTTTTGCAGATACCAGGAACGGTAAGAAAATAAATAACAGTGCAAATCTGAGTCTCATAAATGTATTTTTACGCTATTAAAGGTACGAATTTATTGAGTTTCGGAGCAGTAACAAGGCATTACCCCCCAACATAAACACATACATTAACGCTCAATGGCGCTTATTACACGACTATCGGTAACCCTTACTTTCGGATCGAATTCAGCAACCAGTTCCCCCTTTTCATTGATCAGGTATTTCTGGAAATCCCATTTCACCTCTGTGTCTTTATAATTGTTGTATTTAGCTTCTG
>CAIJNJ010000486.1 GCA_903821975.1 uncultured Bacteroidota bacterium | reverse complement strand
GATATGGAAATAGCCGGCCAGAAGATAAAGGCAGGTGAATATGCGCTATACACAATACCTGATAAAGACACATGGAGGATCATTCTTAATACAGGTACCGGTAACTGGGGTACTGACGGTTACTCAAAAGAAAATGATGTTGCCCGTTTTACTGTAAAGACAGGCAAGCTCGAAGAAGATGTGCAGACGTTCACCATCAATGTTACAGACATCACTTTCAATACCTGCAAAATAGAGCTGGTATGGGAAAGGACTAAAGTAGTATTGCCTGTAACTGCCAACAACTCGGAGGTGGTAGAAGCGAATATAGATAAGGCCATCAACCATCCACCGGTAGTGCCTTACTTCCAGGCTGCTAACTACTATTATGAAACAAACCAGAAGACAGACCTTGCTAGCACTTACGTGAACAAGGCACTGGAACAGGACCCCAAAGCATACTATATGTGGTACCTGAAAGCGCGCATCGAAAAAAGGCTTGGCCATAATGACGAGGCGATTGCTGCTGCCAAGAAATCAATGGAAATGGCGAAAGGCTCGGCTTTTGAAAATGATTATATTAATAACAATACAAAGCTTATAGATGAAGTGAATAACTCCATCCGCCACAAGCAGGCCAACGACTAATACTAATAAAAAGATAAAATAGATTCCGGCAATTTGACTATAGATCAAATTGCCGGTTTTTATTTTAAAACAATCCTATATTCGTTTCTTATTTCACACACCATGCGAAAAATTCTTTCCACGCTGTTATTTATTGGCGTGTTGCCAATAGCGAAAGCACAACAGGTGCGCCCGGCCAACTCAGAGAAAATATACCACGAGATATCTCAGTTGCAGCACCTGGTAAATGTGTTGTACGTTGCAGCACACCCTGATGATGAAAACACCCGTCTGCTGGCGTGGCTGGTAAATGATAAGAACATTCGTACGGCTTACCTTTCGCTAACGCGTGGAGATGGCGGGCAGAATATATTGGGCACAGAGCAGGGCGATGCATTGGGACTTATCCGCACACATGAGCTGATGGAGGCCCGCAAGCTTGACGGGGCAGAGCAATTTTTCTCAAGAGCGATAGATTTTGGGTTCTCCAAAACAAATGAAGAGACATTTAAGCACTGGCCGGACTACCTGCTCACTTATGATGTGGTATGGGTAATGCGCAAATTCCGCCCGGATGTAGTGATATGTCGCTTCCCGCCAAATACAATGGCAGGGCACGGGCAGCATGCGGCCTCTGCTATTATAGCTGCAAAGGCATTTAAGATGGCCGGTGATAAAATGCAGTACACCGAACACCTGAAATATTATTCCGCCTGGCAACCTAAGCGGCTCTTACAAAATACTTATCGTTTTGGCGATCGCAATACTACCTCTGAAGACCAGTTCAAAGTGCCGGTAGGGCAGTATATGCCAATGTTTGGTATGGGCTCTGGTGAACTTGCCGGTCTTAGCCGCAGCATACATAAAAGCCAGGGAGCAGGCACACCAAGTGTGGCCGGGGTACAAATGGAATACTTTAAGCTGGTAGATGGAGACAGTCTTAATAATTCCTTGTTTGACGGTATAGATATTACATGGGGCAGGGTAGGCCGCGCAGACATTGGTGCAGATATGCAGCAAATAGCAGACCAGTTCGATTTCAAACATCCCGACGCCAGTTTGCCGGCATTATTTGCCGTTCGTAAAAAGATAGAAGAGGTAAAAGATGATTACTGGCGCGGGCAAAAGCTTAAGGAAATTGACCAGACCATACTGGACTGTACTGGTTTTATGGCAGAGCTATATACACGGCAGCCACAAACGGTAAAAGATGTAACGTTGCCATTTACGTTGCATGTTATAGCAAGGTCTCATGTGCCACTTACGTTAAGCGGCATCCAGTGGGGTAATGGTGACACTACCACGAATATGAGATTGTCAATGGATACGCTAATAACGTTTGAGCACAACATATTCGTACCGGATGTACCTGTTACCCAGCCTTACTGGTTGTCGGCGCCGCACGTTGATAAGGATATGTTTTCGATACCAAGTGACACTTTGATAGGCCTGCCTGAAACACCCGATAACCTGTATGCAACAGTGAAACTAAGGATAAACGATATTGATTACCCTGTTCGTGTGCCCCTTTCGTTTAAGAAGACGGACCCTGTCAAAGGAGACGTTGTGGAGCCATTGCGCATTGTACCGGGTGCTACTGTAGCTTTCAGCAGTGGCCTTATCATAACAAATCCGGATGGCTCTATACAGGCAGATGTGCACATACATACCTATAAGGATATCAAAGATGGCGACCTGCTGATATCTGCCACTAAATCTGCAAGTGCTGTCTCCGCTATTCATCACCTCAATTTAAGTGCAGCTACAGATACGATCATACCTATACATATAGATGCAAAAGCATTAACGGCAGAGGGGAATAATGACTTTTTCCTTTATGCCGCCTTGTCATCAGGTGCAGACACTTACAATAAATCAATGCACCTTATCCAATACAATCACATACCAACATTACAATACTTCACAGAGCCTTACGCTAAAGTATTGAAGTCGAACTGGAAATCGACAGTGAAGCGCATTGGTTATATAGAGGGTGCAGGTGATTTTATACCTAATTTCCTGCGTCTTGCAGGCATGGAGGTAGATGTGCTAAAAGAAAGCGAACTTACCAGTGCGGCCAAACTAAAAAAGTATGATGCCATCATCACCGGTATACGTGCCGTGAACGTGGAAAAGCGCATGGCTTATTGGTTACCTGTATTGTTCGAATACGCCCAGGACGGGGGCACACTCATCATGCAGTATAACACTACGCAGGATATGGCCACCACAAAGCTCGGCCCTTATCCGTTTACGATCGCATCAGACCAGCGGGTGACTGAAGAAGATGCCAAGATCACCTTCATCGACCCCAATAACAGGTTGCTGAACTATCCGAACAAGATAACGGACGACGATTTCAGCGGATGGGTGCAGGAGCGTGGTTTGTATTTTGCATCCAAGTGGGATGATAAATACACCCCCATATTCTCCATGCATGATGAAGGCGAGCAGCCGCTGAGTGGCGGCACGCTTTATGCCAAAGTTGGCAAGGGTAATTACATCTATACATCTCTGTCGTTTAACCGACAGTTGCCTGCGGGTAATAAGGGCGCCATAAGACTGCTGATGAATATGTTGAGTGTGGGTAAGTGAAATTTGTGAATACGATGAATAAAAAGCCCGAAGGGCTTAACTATGAATAACCACCGGTGAAACCGGTGGTGACAAATCAAAAGGGAATAACCCCAAAGGGGTTAATTGTGATTGGGAATTGTTTTTTAGCTTTAATAATCCAAAACAGAGATATGAGCTATCGCCAGATTTTTTATCAAATTGTCTTTGGTACAAAAAACCGGGAAGCAACCATCACAGAGGCGCACTGCGAGGAGTTATATAAATTCATCTGGAGCATAATTAAAAATCATAAATGCAAGCTATATCGCATTAATGGAATAGAAGATCATATCCATATCTTTTCCGACTTAAACCCATCTATATCTCTTGCTGACTATATAAAGGATATTAAAGTAGCCAGCAGTGTATGGATGAAAGAATGTGGTAAATTTCCTGCATTCAATGGTTGGCAGGATGGTTATGGTGCTTTTACTTGTTCTATTGCACAGAAGAATATTATAATAGATTACGTAAAAAATCAAAAAGAGCATCATAAGTCGGAAAGTTTTTACGATGAGTATAAGAGACTGCTTATAGAAAATGGGATCGAATTTGATGAAAAATACCTGTTATAGAAATTCACAGTCAACCCCAACGGGGTTGGTTATGATATGTGTTATAGCCCCTGGGTTGCACCCAGGGCTATTCATAGTAAAGCCCTTCAGGCTTTTCTTTTTTAAAAACCAATTTCATTGATGAGTACTTCTAAAAAAGAGCACTGGCGCACTTGGTATATAGCTGTCATCCTTGTATTGGCATTGCAGATCGTATTGTATTATTGGTTTACCTGCTACTATAAATGAGCACACCCGACTGGATCGTATTATTCATTACGCTTGCTGCCATGATAGCTTACGGGCTATACAAGGGCAGGGAGCAGAATGGTGCGCAGTCATACTTACTGGCAGATAAGCAAATGCCCTGGTATGTGGTGTTGCTTGGCATTATGGCCACACAGGCCAGTGCTATTACGTTTCTTTCGGCACCCGGCCAGGCCTACACAGATGGTATGCGCTTTGTGCAGTATTACTTTGGCCTGCCCATAGCTATGATCGTGATCTGCATTACGTTCATTCCTATCTTCCGCAGGCTGAATGTGTATACCGCTTACCAATACCTCGAGGAGCGTTTCGACAGGAAGACGAGGATGCTTACTTCTCTTTTATTTCTCCTTTCCCGCGGGCTGTCTACAGGTATCAGTATCTATGCCCCGGCCATCATACTTTCATCTATCCTGGGCTGGAATATTTACCTCACCAATGTGGTGATGGGCGGGCTACTGCTTATCTATACTTATACAGGTGGGGCCAAGGCGGTAGCGCATACGCAGAAGTTACAGTTCCTTATCATACTGGCATCTATGGGCATAGCAGGCTACCTTGTTGTGCACCGGCTGCCACAGGGTATTGGCTTTACAGATGCACTATACATAGCGGGCAAGTCAGGCAAACTGAATGTGATCACCACCCATTTCGACTGGAAAGACAAGTATAATATATGGAGCGGCATCATAGGCGGGTTTTTCCTTGCGCTTTCTTATTTCGGTACAGACCAGAGCCAGGTAGGCAGGTATATTTCCGGCAAGGATGACAGGGAAAGTAAGTTAGGCTTGCTGCTCAATGGCCTTGTAAAGATACCCATGCAGTTTGCCATACTGCTGATAGGCGCATTGGTGTTTGCGTTTTACAGTTTTCATCCCGCACCGCTTTATTTCAACAGCGCCGCTTATAATACCCTGAAGGAACGTGAACCACAAACAGTAGCGTGGGCAGAGGGCAACTACCTGGAACTGCACAGGCAGTATGAAGCAGAAGTCATTGATATTACAGATCTGCGAAAAGCAAACAATCCGGCCTTGCCATTATTTGTGGCGCATTTTCATCGCACGGAGGCGCAGATACAGACCATACGTGACAGTGTATCCAAAAGGATATCATCTCAAAAATATAGCCCAGATAAGAACGATACTAACTACATCTTTCTCTATTTTGTAAAGAATGCATTGCCGAAAGGGATTGTAGGGCTGTTGTTTGCTGTCATCATACTCGCATCATGGGGGTCTATATCCGCGGCACTTAATTCGCTCACGGCCTCCTCGCTTATGGATGTGCAGATGATGGGGCGCAAGGCTTTAGCGCCTAAAGACGAGCTACGCTACGGCAGGCTGCACACACTGGCTTGGGGCGTTTTTTGTATCTGTGTTGCTATGTTTGCCGCAAAGCTCGGCTCGCTAATAGAGGCGGTAAATGTGTTGGGCTCTCTTTTCTATGGTACCATACTCGGCATATTTCTCGTTGCATTCTATGTGAAGCGGGCCAAAGGAAATGTTGTTTTCATCGCGGCTTTAATAACGGAAGCTAGTATCATAGCCATTTATTGCTTAGACATAGTTTCCTTCCTTTGGCTGAATGTGATAGGGGCGCTGATGGTGGTAATAATATGCCTATTAAGTTATTTGTGGCCGATACAAAAAGAAATCCGGTTATAGAGCCTGGGCCCTATAGCCGGATGTTTTCGGTGATAGCTTTATATTAACTGTTCTTTTTTATTGGTGCGTATTCCATAGTTTCTACAGGAGTACCGGTTATACGTGCCACTTTTTCTTCTTTACGTTCTGCTTTACGCATCTTACGTTCAGCCCTTTTATATGCTCTCTTTGTTACCTGGTTATACTTGTTCTCTGTCTTGTTAGGGTAGTAACCGGTATAGGTAGATTCTTTCTCTACATTAATGTTGGCAACAACATTAGCAGTAGAATCAGGGCAAACGGTTACGTTCTGGTCCTGGGTGTTTACGGTTACTTTGTAGGTTTCAGGTACTAACTCACTCTTCGTTGTTGTACTTAACAATAATGGTTTTGAAGGATGGTTATCTGCTATCTCAGAGTTAGCATAGTTTACCCTGTGTTTGTGCAGCCTTTTTACATGATAATATACAAACACCCTGTCCGTTACCTGGGTTTGCTGGCCATTTGCGGTTATTTCCACAGGTTGTGAGGTTACGTTTACTGGGGCGGTAACACAGGCAGTTCCTGCAGGTTTCCCGGTATTAGGGTAGAATTCATTACCGCATGCGGCAAGGAAGAATACATAGTTGCCACCATCGCCGGTTACTTTCCATGCTTTAAACCCATTGTCGCCTACCAGTTTATAGTATCCTGTAGTGCCGCTGCCTGAGCCCATATTACCTGTAGTGCCATCAGGTATTGTAGCAGGAGTAATATTTGATGCCTGCAGGTCCTGTATACCGTTTGAGAAACCGAGGCTCATTATGATATTATTTAATCTGCTGTTATCACTGTTTTTCTTGATGGCACGGTATACCTGCGCTGAAGATGACATGTGGGCTAAAAATGGAAATTCAGGATTGGTTCCTAACGTGCGAATTTCCTTAGGGTCGCCGGCATTATCGAATTTATAGAAAGAGCGGCTGCCACTCCGGTCCATGGTATTACCTGCATAAGTTTGTGCAGGTATTGTGGCCTGATCGGATGCGGATTGATCCTGATTGGAGAGATTCTGTAAGGAATCCTGCGTTTGTGCATAGGCTGTTGTTCCAATGGCCAATGTTGCTAATATTACAAATATCCGTTTCATAGTATGTTGTTTTTGGTTTTCAATTCATTTCCCATAAACGGTTAAAAATGTATGCCACGGTTACATTATAGTTTCATCAAATTTGGAGTATCAATATGTGATATCGGCGTATAGGGATGCAATTGTTTGAAATGCAGTTTCTTATTAAATTCCATCTTTTTTGCGTAGGTTTGTAATCAGTATCATTTTTTAACAATTGGCTTGTTAGTGCAATAAACTGTGCAGTAGATCACAACGATAGTTGGTGTCAGTCATAACTTGCCTGCCGTTAGGCAGGTATAATCAGGAAAGTTTTTGCACACTTGCTCTATATAAACATATTTAGATGGGATGTGGCAGTTGCGGAACGGGCGCCAGTGGCAAGCCCGGCGGATGCAAAGGTAATGGCGGATGCAGTACAGGCGGGTGTAACCGCCTCAATGTTTTTGACTGGCTGAACGCCCTTCCCCTGCACGACGGGGGTAAGCCTTACCCGATAATCGAAATGTCTTTCAGTAAAGGCAGCCGTAAAGAATTCTTCAAGAACAATACACACTACATGCTCGAAAAAGGCGACTGGCTCGCCGTGGAAGGCGTAGGTGGATATGATATAGGACAGGTGAGCCTTACCGGCGAACTGGTGAAATTACAACTCAAAAAATACGGTGTAAGGGAAGGCGACGTGACCAAGCGTGTGCTGCACCCTGCCACCGAAGAAGAACTGGCGCAGGCCGGCAAGCAAAAGGAGCGCGAAGCAGAACTGCTTACCCGCTCCCGCGCTATAGCCCGCAGCATGAACCTCGACATGAAGCTTTGCGAAGTAGAGGTGCAGGCCGACAGCAAAAAGGGTACATTCTTCTACACTGCCGACCAGCGTGTAGACTTTCGCGAACTGATAAGGGTATATGCCACCGACTTTAAGATGAAGGTGGAGATGAAGCAGATAGGTGCAAGGCAGGAAAGTGGTAAAGTCGGGGGCATCGGCTCCTGCGGCCGCGAACTTTGCTGCAGCACCTGGCTTACCGATTTTAAATCGGTGAATACAACCGCTGCCCGGTACCAGAATCTGTCTATTAACCAGACCAAGCTCAGCGGCCAGTGCGGCAGGCTGAAGTGTTGCCTTAACTATGAGCTGGATACTTATATGGACGCATTGTCCGTATTCCCGGACCATGCCGACCACCTGGAAACGGTAAAAGGCGTAGCGCACTTACAGAAAAGAGATATTTTCAAAAACCTGATGTGGTATAGCTATTCGGATAATAATAAGCAGTATCCGCTGAGCATAACAAGGGTAAAGGAAATACAGAAGATCAATAAACTGGGCCAGAAGGCAGACGACCTGCAACCGGTGGAACTGGAAACAAGGGATAGTAAGGCAGGTATAAAACCGGATATGGGCTATGTAAATGACGTAGGCCAGATCACCCTGAAGAACCTGGAAAAGAACAAGAAGAAGAAGAGATCGGGTGGGGGAAATAAGGAAAGAGGAGCAGGTGGACCGCAACAAGGCAGCAGACCTCAAGGACCAAGGCCGCAGCAAGCTGCAGGTGCCGAAGGGCAGGCAGTGGAAGGAAAAACACCGCAGCAAAACCGTCCGCAGCAGGGTGGAAACCGCCAGGGTGGTAACAGGCCCCAGCAACCAAGAAACCCGAACCAACCTCAAAAACAAGGGCAGCCAAAGCCACAACAACATAACCGTCCGAAGCCGCAAGGCAATGCAGGCGACCAGCCAGCCACTGAAGGGGGTGAAAGGCCACCGCAACAGCAGCGCCCGCCAAGACCACCACGCCCACAAAGGCCAAACCCAAGACCTGATGGACAGGGTGGAGCGGAGCAAAGTGGAGGGGAGCCGAAGGCCGAGGGTTAATTAGTTGCAGTATGCAGTTGCAGAACAGCCGGAAATTAGTGGGATAATTCGTGATTAAAAGTCATGCACATGCTTCAGGTAATGGACAATGGCGTAGACTATAGCCACGAGTACGGCCAGGAACAAAATGATCGCGAAATTTCCGCTCCTTGGTTCTTCTGCATTCATAAAGCATGTTTTTAGGCCCGTTCAAAAAACAATATATACAAAAGTGCTTTTTCAGCACGAAACAAGGTAGGGTGTGTATCAGTAATATTAATGATCCTGGTCAGTGATCGTACCGGGTCATTATTTCAGCGATTGATAATAAGCCGCATCAATATTCGGATAGCCCAGTGATTTTGCTTTTTCCACATCCTGCAGCGCTGCCTTCTTATTTCCTAATGCCACATAACACTTTGATCTTAAGTAGTATGCATCTGCTTTCTCAGGTTTTAGTTCAAGTGCTTTGTTGTAGTCTTTCATAGCCTCGGCAGGCTTGTTTTGCACCACCATCAGTATACGCGCCCTGTTCATGTACGGTATCACCGCATCCGGGTTTTGGGATATGGCCACCTCATATTCTTTCAGCGAGGAGTCGGTTTTACCCATTATGTCAAGGAAGTTGGCGTAGTTACTATGCGCCTCAGGGAAGAATGGTTTTATCTCCAGCGCTTTCTTGAAGCAATACTCTGCCGAGTCGTATTGGTGCTTTATGCTGTATATAACACCGAGGCCCAGGTACACGCTT
>CAIJNJ010000485.1 GCA_903821975.1 uncultured Bacteroidota bacterium | reverse complement strand
GTATTGAAGCGTTACATCATTATACGCAACATTCACAATATCGGGCACGGGCTCTTTGGCCAGGGCAGCAAGGGCTTTAACAGCCGCCAGTTTCATCTCTTCATTTATGCTGCCTGCCCTTACATCGAGGGCGCCCCTGAAAATATAAGGGAAGCCCAGTACGTTATTTACCTGGTTGGGATAATCACTTCTGCCTGTGGCCATGATCACATCAGGGCGTGCGGCGACAGCATCATCGTAAGTGATCTCGGGATCGGGATTGGCAAGGGCAAATACAATAGGTTTCTTTGCCATTGACCGCACCATATCCTGGCTTACGAGATTCTTTTTAGACAATCCTATGAATACATCCGCACCCTTCATCGCTTCTTCCAGGTCCATTGCTTTGGAATCGTGAGCAAACTCCTGCTTATATTGATCCAGATCGGTGCGGCCTTTTGTAATAAGCCCTTTGCTGTCGAACATATACATGTTTTCCACTTTCGCGCCCAGCGCCAGGTATATCTTGCAACATGAAATAGCTGATGCACCTGCACCACTGATCACGATCTTTACGTCGCTCAGTTTCTTGCCCACAATATCTATAGCATTAAGCAGCGCGGCGCCGGATATTATAGCAGTACCATGCTGGTCGTCGTGCATGATTGGGATGCTCAATTCTTTCTTGAGTCTTGTTTCAATTTCAAAGCATTCCGGGGCTTTTATATCCTCGAGGTTTATGCCGCCAAAAGTAGGTTCAAGGGCTTTTACCACTTTTACGAAATCATCTATATCCCTCACATTCAGCTCTATGTCGAATACATCAATATCCGCGTATATCTTGAACAGCAGACCTTTACCCTCCATTACCGGCTTTGATGCCAGCGGGCCTATATCCCCCAGGCCAAGCACCGCGGTGCCATTGCTTATCACAGCTACCAGGTTACCTTTTGCCGTATAACGGTATACGTCTTCGGGGTTTGCATGTATCTCCATGCAGGGCTCTGCCACACCGGGAGAATACGCAAGCGCTAAGTCGCGCTGGGTTTTCGTTTCTTTCGTAGGAACTACTTCTATCTTACCCGGCCTTCCTTTCTCATGGTATTCGAGAGCGTCTTCTTTCCTTATCAATTGTGCCAGTGTGGTCTCCGGTTTGAACTTACTAAGTTACGAATATGGCGAAGAAGTTTTGCTTGTGATGAAATCAAGCTTTGTATTCATTTATGAATTCTCCGGGTGTAATTACTTTCAGATGAGTTAAAGCGTTTTTATAATCTTTAGTATTCGAAGTAATAAAATAAATTAACCCCCTTATTTTAAGCGCTGTGTAGTACTGAACGGCATCTTCCATATCCTTAAATGTTGATGACAACGCAATTTCAAAAATAATATTATCAGGGTTAACCAGTTTTGTATAACTTAAGATACCGTATGTATTCGCAATTATTTCCTCCCTATTCAATTTATATGTACTCATTACATACATGAGGTTTAATACGGAGGATGCTGACGTAAATATCTCAATAGAACCTTTTTCCGCAAATTTAAAAATAGCTTCTGCATTCTGCCAATTTTTACCACGCTGCATTAAGAAATCAAGGTAGACATTGGTATCAACAAATAATTTATACGCCATGTTTTTTCTTTAGGTAGCTTTCTTTTGCATCTTTCCAACCCTCTGTGGCAGGCACTCTATTCTTTAACACTCCGCTCAACTTTTCTACAGCTGACCCCCTTTTTTCTTCTTTATCAGTTATGGAATTCAGATAATCTTCTACTATTTTGCTAATACTTTTTCCTCTCTTTAAAGACAAAATTTTCGCTCTTTCAATTGTCTTTTTCTCTATGCTTAACGTTAGTTTAGTAGTCATAACTAATCATTTTTCCAAAGATACGTATAATTCTATTTATACGTAAACGCATTTATATATTAATCATGTTTATACCGATTAGCGCAACTCGTGATAAAGCGGAAACCCTTTCATAAATTCGTTCACTTCACCTTTTACGGTCTTTATCAGCGTTTCGTCATCAGGCGACATAAGTACACGGTCGAGCCAGTTGACGATAGTGAGCATATCCGCTTCTTTCAGTCCGCGGGTGGTCATTGCAGAAACGCCCACACGAATACCGGAAGTAACGAAAGGTGACTTGTCATCAAAAGGCACCATGTTCTTATTGATCGTGATGTCTGCATGCACGAGTGTGTTTTCTGCTTTCTTGCCGCTGATGTTTTTATTACGAAGGTCTATCAGCATCAGGTGGTTGTCTGTACCGCCCGATACTATATCATATCCCTTTGCGGTAAATGCTTTGGCCATAGCCTGTGCATTAGAAACTATCTGCTTTGCATAGTCAAGGAAGTGATCGTGCAGTATCTCGTAAAATGCCACCGCCTTGGCAGCTATCACGTGCTCCAGCGGCCCGCCCTGTGAGCCGGGAAATACCGCAAGATCTATAAGCTGGCTCATCATGCGCACTTCCCCCTTCGGGCCTTTTATGCCCATCGGGTTCTCAAAATCGTCCTTCATGAGGATGAGGCCACCGCGCGGGCCGCGTAATGTTTTGTGCGTGGTAGTTGTTACAAAGTGACAATGCGCGAAAGGACTGCTCAACAACCCTTTTACAATAAGGCCGGCGGGGTGCGCAATATCTGCCATAACCATAGCGCCTACCTTATCCGCTATCGCACGTATACGCGGATAATCCCAGTCCCTGCTGTATGCCGATGCTCCGCAAATAATCAATTTAGGTTTATGCTCCTTCGCTTTACGCTCCATATCATCATAATCTACCAGTCCGGTCTCTTTTACCACACCATAATGCACGGCTTTGTACAACTTACCGGAAAAACTTACCGGTGAGCCATGCGTGAGGTGCCCCCCCATACTCAGATCGAGCCCAAGTATAGTGTCGCCCGGATTCAGAACAGCAAGCATCACCGAGGCGTTCGCCTGAGATCCGCTGTGCGGCTGCACGTTAGCATAACCAACGTTAAACATTTCTTTTGCCCGGTCTATAGCCAGCTGCTCGCTGATATCCACTACTTCACAACCACCGTAGTATCTTCTGCCAGGATATCCCTCTGCATACTTATTGGTCATCACACTGCCCATAGCCTGCATTACCTGCATGCTTGTAAAGTTTTCAGATGCTATAAGTTCCAGTCCCCTGCGCTGGCGTCCCAATTCTTCATTTATCAGGTCAAATATTGCTGTATCGCGCTGCATATTTTTTAAAATTTTGTAATGCTGAATTAATGTCCTTTATGATGTTTCAACACACCACCTGCCACTTCTTTTATAGTATTGGTAATAATAAACGCATTAGGATCTATGGCGTGTACAAGGTTCTTCAGCCGGCGCACCTCTAATCTTGTAATCACTGTAAATACGATATCACATGGCTCGCTGTGTTCAAAGCTGTCTTTCATAAACCCTCTTTCTCCTTTGTATACTGTAATACCTCTGCCCAACTTCATTACCAATTGTTCTTTTATTATTTCGCTTCTGACCGAAATAATAGTAATGCCCGTATATTCTTCCAACCCCTCTATGACATAGTCTATAGTACGGGATGCCGCATAATAGGTAAGCATAGAATACAAGGCTGTTTCCAGGCCAAGCTTTATACCGGCTATTAAAAATATGATCACGTTCAAGCCAAGTATTATCTCGCTGATAGTGAAGCTACTACGCTTAAGCGTATATAATGCCAGTACTTCTATACCATCTATGGCACAGCCACCACGCATGGCAAGGCCAATTCCGATACCAAGAAAAAAGCCGCCGAATAAAGACACAAGAAGTTTATCGGAAGTGACAACCGGATAGGGGATAAAAGCAAGACAAATGCCCAGCCCTACAACACATGCCATTGTTTTTATCGCAAATTTCCTGTTTACATGATAGGCACCCGCAATTATAAAAGGGATATTCATCAATACTATCACCCAGGCTATATTTACATGGTACGGATCATGAATAAGAAGGGAAATACCGGTAACCCCACCATCAAGAAAATCGTTCGGTACCAAAAAACTTTTCAGGGCAAAACCACTTACTAAAGTCCCTGCTGTTGTGTATAAGATATCCTGTGTGCCACCCGGTAAATGACTAAGCAATTTCATCCTACAATTTACCTTTTATCTTTGACTTTATAAGCGCAAGGTTTTCCGCTTTCTTCGCCTTCCTGAGTTTTTTAGCAGATGGTGTGAAATAATGATGTTTTTCGAGGAAGCGCACCTGTAGTTTATTCCATTCCAGTTCTGTACTGATGATGCCATACATGCACAGCTCATCAAACAGCTTATTACCTATGGTGAAAAAATCATCTCTTCCGAGATAATCGAGGTCGGCATCACAGATTATTTGTTCCAGTTTGTTATGTGGTGTCTGCGGAATTTGTGTGGCCATGATCATGCCACATATCTTTTCTATCTGCTCAGTTGTATACTCAAAGCGTGGAAGATTTTCGCGTG
>CAIJNJ010000484.1 GCA_903821975.1 uncultured Bacteroidota bacterium | reverse complement strand
TCATAGGCTCAAACGGGGAATTAGGTTTCGATCTCACGAACGCAGGAGCATATAACACATGGCCTATTTCTGCCACTCTTGCCGGTACAGCGTCGGGTGGTGGTACCGATATTGAAAACCTTGTAGCGGGCCCGTGGTGCGATATCTATATTCCTGCAGGTGGAACGATCATGTACTCAACGGTTGGTACTGCCCCTAACAGGAAATTTGAAGTGACATGGTGCGGTACAGCCATGTATGATTGTACTACACAATGGGTTACTACACAGATCATCATTTATGAAACAACAGGTGTTGCGGAAGTACATATCGGGCATCATACTTTCTGTACAGTATGGAATGGCGGATATGCAGAAGTGGGCGTTGTAAATTCATCCGGATCATCAGCTACAGTTGCGCCGGGCAGAGATTACCCAAGCAATTGGAATGCAACAAATGAAGCATGGCGCTTTACCCCGGTTGGCACCACATCTTTCACAGTATCTTCTATTCCTTATGCACCTATACCGTACGCATCTTCTTCGATCTACTGGTATGACAGTGCTACACACGCATACATAGGTACAGGAACTACTATCGTAGTTACACCAAGTGTAACTACTACTTATATGGCTGCAGCAGTTGGTTGCCAGGATACTAGTTACGGATATATAACTGTAGCAGGTGTAGGTGGTGGCACAGGTCCCGCACCACATATCAGCGGGCTTACCTTTACCAATCCTACAGCTTGTGGACTTTGTAACGGTACAGTTACACTTCATGGACTTACACCCGGCCTGATAGACACTGTGTTCCATGCACTTGGAGGTGTGGCCCAGCCAAATATAGTTACTACCGCCGGCTCTGACAGCACCATTACTATCAGCGGATTATGCGGTGGTTTCTATAACTACTTTTATGTAAAAGTTGGTAACTGCCCTTCCAACCAATTGCCGGCAACACTTGTTGCTCCTGTACTTGCCATATCGCATGAAATTTCAACAAATCCGTCCGTATGCGGAGAATGTAATGGCTCCATGACGCTTTACGGATTAACACCGAGCCAGCCGGTGAGTGTAGCTTACCAATACAATGGTGTGCCACAACCTGCATACACCGGGGTTGTAGCCGCAGATAGTTCAGTAACGATCAGTGGCCTTTGCGCGGGCAACTATACTTCTATAGCCGCTACAGTGGGCCTTTGTACTGCACCGGGTACGAATATCACGATCACCAACCCGGCTCCATTCCCCGCATCTTTCTTCCCAACAATACACCTGGGTTGTAATGGTGATACGGTGTTCCTGACAAATACATCTCTTCCTACAGGATATTCTTCTTACTGGAGTTTTGGAGACGGCACTCCTATCGATAGCACGGATGTAAACCCAATACACGTTTATTCAGACCAGGCTACCTATACCGGCTCGTACAACATTGTGCTCACCTACGAATCGTATCACAATGCATCATGTGCCACTACTTTCACTGTCCCTGTTTCCTTTGATCACCCTGTAGTAGCCTCATTTACACCGAGTGCGTATACAGTGTGTATCGGAACACCGATCACCTATGCAAATACGTCTACACCACTGGGCTTTGGTGCAACATATCAGTGGAACTTTGGCGATGGCACCAATAGTGCGCTGCAAACACCTACAAATACTTACGGTGCGGGCGGTGTTTATAATGTCACGCTTACTGTCACAGATACTGTAGGCTGTTCCGCAAGCACATCTGCAACAATAGATGTTGTGCATATTGATATTCAAACTGCATTCCATGACACAAATGTTTGTTTGTCGATACCACTGTTCATCCCTACACACGTAGATACAGCAGGTACTTTTGATAGTGTAACTTACAGATGGACACCACCAACGGACCTCAACAATTACACACTTGCTGATCCATCTTTCTGGGGAATCGGAACTTTTACCTACACCGTTGAGGCCACTGCATGGCCGCTTATGTGCCAGGCTTCTGATGTGGTAACTATACATTCATTCCCGCCGATCTCAATAACCAATCTTACTTCCAGCCCGCAATCGGTGGCGTACGGCAGTAGTATACAATTGAATGCGGATGGTGCACTGTACTACTTCTGGACACCGGATAACGGATCGCTCAACAACCCGAATATCAATAACCCGATAGCTACGCCTACTGACAGTCTTACTATATACACTGTTTTCGGTATGAGCGAATATGGTTGCAAAGACTCTGCAAAAGTTTATGTATATGTTGACAACACAATGGACCAGTTCATCCCTACGGCGTTTACACCTAACAATGACGGTCTGAACGATGTGTTCCGTGTATCAAAACTTACCTTCCAGAAACTCGTTGATTTCAGGGTATACAACAGGTGGGGTACTTTGATCTTCCAGACAGCAGATCCTACCAAAGGATGGGATGGTACCTACCAGGGCGTGCCGGAAGATATGGGCGTGTATAGCTATGAGATCATCGTAGGTATGGTAGACGGCACCCAGAAGGTTTACAAAGGCAACGTGACACTGATACGATAGTTGATATTATTACCTAAAAAACGAAAAGCACCGGTCTCCGGTGCTTTTTTGTTTTCATCCGTTTCTTATTTTTACAGAACGTTTTAACGGGTTTAACAACTCATTACGGCAAACCTGTTTCTATTGGCGGGGTTTTTATAGCGGTATGTATTAGGGTAGTTGATCTACATAAATTATTATATTATGAATAGGGATGGAAACACAAAAAGTATATGGCAGGAAGGTATCGAAGAATACCAATCAAAGAACCAGTGGGACAAAAATGAGGTATACGACGTACTGATCATTGGCGGCGGAATAACCGGTCTGTCTATCGCATTGGTATTGCAGGAAAAGGGAATGAAATGCATACTGGCGGAAGGCCACAATATAGGGTTTGGCACATCCGGCGGCACCACAGCACATCTTAACACACTGCTTGACACGCCTTATGCAACTATCAAGAAAAACTTCGGGTTAAGTATAGCCATGCAAGTTGCCATAGGCGCCCGTGAAGCGATTGACCTGATCGAGGGGCTCACAAGCAAGTATAATATTGATTGTGACCTTGCATACAAGCCGGCATATCTTTTTGCACAAACCGACGAAGAAGCAAATGAACTTGAAAAAATAAAAGATGCCAACCAGAAAGTCTCTATATTAACTGAATGGAGCGAAACAATACCGGTACCAATTCCGTTTGTAAAAGCAATTAAAGTTGATTTCCAGGGACAGTTGCATGCAGCGAAATATCTTCATGGCCTTGCAAGCGCATTTGAAGAAAACGGAGGGGTGATCCTGCAACATTGCATAGTAAATAATATCTCAGGCGACGATATAATTAGTGCAGACACATCGATTGGTGTAATTAAAGCAGCAAATGCAGTGTATGCTACCCACATACCTCCCGGGCTTAATATTTTTAGTATGCGCTGCGCTCCCTATCGCAGTTACGCTATGGCGTTTACCTTAAAGACCGGCGAATATCCTGCGGCATTGGTCTATGACAGCAAAGACCCTTATCATTATATAAGAACGCATAAAATAAACGGGCAGGATTATATTATTGCAGGAGGATCCGATCATAAAACAGGCCATAACGACAATACGGAATATATATTCACTGAGCTTGAAGCATGGGCACGCCATTATTTCGATATTGACACAGTAACCTATAGATGGTCATCTCAGTATTATAATTCTGTTGACGGTTTGCCATACATAGGCAAAATGCCGGGGCAGGATAATGTATATATGGCTACAGGATATGGTGGTAACGGGATGATATTTGGTTCGCTCGCAGCAAAAATGTTATGCAACATTATACATAAGGAGGAAACACCTTACGAAGACCTGTTCGATCCATCAAGAATAAAAATGATAGCCGGCTTTTCAAATTTCGTAAAAGAAAATGCCGATGTTATTAGTATGTTTATCAGCAAACGACTCAGCTACGAACATATATCACAACTGGCTGAGCTGGCGCCGGGGCAGGCAACTATCTGTGAATGGGAAAATAATAAAGTGGCGCTTTACAAAAATGAGGACGGCCACATTTACGCAGTTGACCCTGTATGCACGCATGCAAAATGTATTGTAGCCTGGAATACCGCCGAAAAAACATGGGACTGCCCATGCCATGGGTCAAGATTTGCACCCAATGGCGATCTTTTAACAGGCCCTGCTATGAAGGGATTAACACAGATCAAATGGGAAGATATAGAAGGTGATTAGTGAGGAGACAGGGATAAGTAATAAAAAGAGCGGCCCTCAAGGAGCCGCTCTTTTTATTATGTATTAATAGCATTATGTTAGTTAGCCGCCTTGACGAGTTTATCGATCTTCAGCAACTGGCCATTGGCATCATATACCATGATCATGTAGACACCGTCCGCGAGCTTGCTGATATCAATATCTTTTGCGTCAGCAACACTAAATACAACGCGACCGTCCATACCACTTATTATCGCGCGAACCTGAACTCCTGATTCTATATGAACCATAGTTTGTGCAGGGTTTGGATAGATCCTGATATCGCTGCTATTTACATTCTGCACACCGGTGGTATTCACGTTGCCCGTATACACATATATATCCGAGTACGACTGGCAACCGTTCGTATCTGTTACAGCTACCTTGTAATTACCTGCGCCCATCGATGGCGTACCTGAAGAGGTAGCTCCCGGAATTGCTACCATATCCTTATACCACTGGTAGGCAACATAGTATGGCGCTGTGTGGAACCACGAGCCATCAAATGTGATCAGCGGGTTTGGTAACGGGAACTCTGTAACAGGTATAGCCACCGTCATATTAGTGCAGCTACCCGGTATGGTGATCTGGCAACTGTAATTGCCGGGTATTGTAGCATTATATAATGCAGCAGTTGCACCTGGAATTGCCACACCGTTAAAATACCATTGATAAGTTATTGTACCTGTTGCACCCGATACGCTGGTAGACAGTAACGAGCTGCCGCCCCAGCAGAAAGATGCAGGAGTTACCGGTACTACCACCGGCGTACCTACTACAGTAACTACAGTATCTGCGTGGGTTTCGTCAGAGCAGCCGGTTGTCGGGTCTGTTACCTGTACGCGGTACCCACCGCCTACAGTAGCCAGGTAGGATGCATTTGTAGCACCTGTGATCGCGAAACCTCCGAGATACCATTGATAGAGGTCACCCGCAACTGCGGTGGCGCTCAGTGTAACACTTCCGCCGGTGCAGAACAATGTAGAACCGCTGGCAGTAATACCCACATTTGGCAATGGGTTAGCAACCACAGACATAACTATCGATGTAGCGCTGCAACCAAAACTATTCGAAACCGTTACATAATAATTACCGGTTGTGGTAGCCGTGTACGACACACCATTTGCACCGGTA
>CAIJNJ010000483.1 GCA_903821975.1 uncultured Bacteroidota bacterium | reverse complement strand
TTGTCAAGTACCCGGAGAAAAAAGAAATGATATTGCTTACCGACAGGCCACCTCAACTTGAAACGCCTTTAAAGATATTCAGGCAAGACATCACTCCAAATGAATATTTTTTCGTGCGTTGGCACCTATCTCAGTTACCTTCCCGGATCGATATTGATACATTCAAGCTGCGCATTGGAGGCACGGTTGACAATCCATTATCATTATCCATAAACGACCTGAAAACAAAATTCGCACCGGATTCTATGATAGCGCTGGCAATATGTGCCGGCAACTCAAGATCCACCTTTAACCCAAAAGTACCCGGCACCCAGTGGTGTAACGGCGCAATGGGCAATGCAAAATGGAAGGGCGTGCGTCTCAAGGACATACTGGCAATGGCTGGTGTAAAAAATGGATCGATAGAAGTTACCTTCCAGGGCCTGGACAGGGGCGCCTTGCCCGATGTACCTGCATTTATAAAGTCACTGGATTTGAACCACTCCATGGATGGTGAAGTAATGGTAGCTTATGAAATGAACGGGCAACCCCTGCCCATGCTCAATGGCTACCCGCTAAAATTAATAGTACCGGGCTGGTATGCCACGTACTGGGTGGGTTCTCTTGCCAGCATCAATGTATTAACAGATACTTTCAAAGGCTTTTGGATGAAGACCGCATACCGTGTGCCGAGTACAGGCGTGAACGAAGCTCCGGATAGCCTTGCAAAAAATATGGTGCCTATCTCGACCATTAACCTGCACTCCATATTCGTAGAGCCGGATACTTCTGAAACGGTTACCGCGAATAAACCATGCCTTGTAGAAGGATTAGCATTTAATGATGGAACAGGCATCAAAAAAGTAGAGCTTTCATTTGATGATGGTAAGACATGGACAGATGCACAATTAAATCCCGAATTAGGGAAATATTCGTGGCGCCGGTGGAAGTACGACTGGACACCTAAAGCAAAAGGAGTCTACCATTTAAGAGTAAGGGCAACAGATAACAAAGGCCTCACCCAGACCGATAAACAGTGGAACCGGAGCGGATATGCGCGGGGCTTTGTTGAACATCTTGATGTCAATGTGAATTAGTAATGTACAATATTATAGCTGGTTGGTTTATGATCAAAAACAAGGGTTATATCATTTTAGTTATCTGCACATCCCTTGTTTTCATAGGATGCGACAAGCAGCAGGAGCAGGTCACAAAAAATCCGGAAAATACATTTTCCGTAAAAGGCAGCGTGCATGAAATGAACCTGTACCCCGAGGCGCCACCTGAATTTCCGGAGCATGATGGCAAGACCGAATTTGTTTCCTACTGTGCCATTTGCCATTCGTTGAAATACATAAGCAAGCAACCCGATTTTCCCGCCAAAACATGGGATGCTGAAGTGACTAAAATGATCGCCAAATACCATGCACCCATAGATTCACCTACAGCAAAGAAAATCACCGCATACCTGGTAGCCATAAAGGGTAAGCATTAGTACTATCATACTATTTTCGTTAAACTTTCCCTACCCGGTTTCCGCACTTTACGCCCCAAAACCACCGTTTACTACTTGGCGCTTTTCATAATGTGAAATTAAGGGGATGTTTGTGTTACAAAATCATACTAGCAATGAAAATACTAAACATGCTCCGCGCTTTATTTATCATCCTGGTTTCGATCGGGACTGCACATGGCCAGCAGGCTTTTTCAAACATATCTGTCGACAATGCCCACGACCGTAAAATGATCAGCTTCACACCTGCCAAAGAAGTGAACATAAGACAATACCGGGTTGAGGCAAGCAATGACAGCACCTCCTTCGAGGTGATCGCCACAATACCTTCAAAAGGCAATTCGGTATTTCCCCGCAGTTATGGCTATGACGTCACTGCATGGTCTTATAAATACTACCGGGTAGGTATCGTGGAAATGAATGGCGCTATGCCTTATTCCATGATCATGTCCCCTAAAGCGGCACCAAATGTTCAGCCCGGGATAAATATCAGCCCGGCGGTCATTTCTTCCAATGTACTTGCACACCAGTAATTCGGGATGCTCCGCTTATGTTACCCAACCCTTAATTCTTGCCCGGCTGTAAAGTGCATTGTTAATGATAATTCTATAATAATAATTAATTACTTTTAGTTTATGGAAAAATTTAGCAATATAACCGCTGTCATTGTTGATGATGATGAATTTTGCTGCTTCCAGCTGCAGGATATCATCTCCAGAAAAGTACATGGCATAGACATACTTGCTGTTTGCACGAGCGCAGAAGAAGGTATTGCCAAAATACAGCAGTTATCCCCGCAGCTTGTTTTCCTCGACGTGGAGATGCCCGGCATGAATGGGTTTGAAATGCTCAAAAAATTACCTGTTATCAACTTTGAAATAATCTTTACCACAGCACACGATCATTACGCTATTCGGGCCATCCGTTTTTCAGCAATAGATTACCTGCTTAAGCCCATTGACGTCACATCATTACAGGAAGCTCTGGACCGGGTTATAGAGAAGAAAAGACATCATAACCAGGTATCCCAGCGCCAGCTCGAAATAGTGAACCACCCATCCGGCAAGCAACTCGACAACCTGGCCGTACCTACAATGGAAGGCCTGCTGTTTATCGGCTTACCGGATATTATATGCTGCGAGTCTGATGATAAGTATACCACCATCTTTCTCGCAGACAAAAAAAGGATAGTGGCCTCACGCACGCTCGGCGATTTTGAAGAACTGCTGCAACCATATGGATTTTTTCGCATCCACAAATCACATCTTATCAATTTAAAGCACCTGAAAAAATACCTGCGTGGTGAAGGCGGACAAGTGATCATGACAGATGGCACTACGCTTGATGTATCAAGAAGAAAGAAGGACGATCTGCTGCAGCTTGTATCGCAGTTTTGATGCGCTTGACGGCAATTATTATACACTTTAAAATGAGTATGAAACAGATTCGCAGTCTTTTTATAGGGTTGTTATGTTTGTTGCTATGCCAGGCGCCCGCCACCGCACAGAAACAAGGGCAGGCTGCCATGGACTCCCTGATCTCCGTCCTGCCGAAAGCAAACGATGACACAAATAAGGCAAAAATACTGCTATCGATTTGTGCGGGCTATTATTCCATTGACCCTGGCGAGGGGTCCGGGTACGATACTCGTTATCGAGATCACCAGTCACAAAATAAATAATAAGATCGGGCTCAGTTTCCGGGATAACGGCCTTGGCATAGATCTTAAAAAAAATAGCGGAGAAATATTCGGGCTTTACAAGCGCTTTCACAATCATGTAGAAGGCAAGGGCATGGGGCTATTTATGGTGAAGACACAAGTGGAATTAATGGGGGGCAAGATCGCTGTTACAAGCGAAGTAAACAAAGGCAGCGAATTCAGCATAGAATTTGACGAAAGTATAGTTCTTTAGAAAGCCCCCAATTGAAGTATTAAAACCAGTATTGAATATTACAACTGCGCTCACCTCATATACCAGAATTTTAATTTAATTGGACTTTCGTATCCAGCATATTCCTTTGCTGCTAAAGCAATATGTTAAAATCAATGTAATTGCACTTCCTTAAATAGGTTTTTAGATTGTGTCAATGGTATATTTGCCATGTAATTAGCAAAGAACAATTTGAATAATATTGCACTATAAATAATTCCCTAAAGCATAGCACCTATATGAAGAGCATCAAGATAGTTAAGTTCAATAAGCTCAAAAGAAGACTAAAAAGAGAAATAGACCAATCCATTGAAATAAAGAATTGGGGCAAAGCCAAAAACCTTTGCAAGCGTCTCGACAGGGTGAAGAACTCTATGATGTAATTCCAATCGATATCTGGCTATCCTAACTTGGATTCATCTGGTCAAAAACTTTTCTCAGCTCTTCAGCACCTGCATTTGCCCTCGTTGCGCTGAAGCCATAAGTGAGTTCTGTTTTGCCTTCCTTCATCTGTTCAAACACAGATTCTATAAAACCGCTTACAGGTGGTGCAGCATCGTGCAGTCCTTTTCCGCCCAGGTCAGTGTTTAGTGCCGGTGGTATCATTTCTATCACTTCGATGTTCTTCTGCTTCAGCAAATGCCGCAGCGAGAGTGTGAACGAATGAAAGAACGCCTTGGTGGCAGAGTATACCGCCACCTTTGCCAATGGCGAAAAAGATAAGCCGGATGTTACGTTAATGATAGTGTTAAGCGATGGCAGGTTAGTGAAAAGAGAGGTAAGGTGAATGGGCGCGATAACGTTGGTGGTTATTTCATCTACTGCACGCCCGTAAAAATCAGCATCGGTAACATTCATCCACTGCTGTATACCTGCATTGTTTACCAGTACATTCAGATCCGGGTGGTTAGCGGCTACCCAGTCATAAAGCGCTACACGCTCCGCCTCTGCCGACAGGTCACAAACCCTCGTAACCACACCGGGAAACTTACCTGCCACTTCTTTCAAAACAGCTTCCCGCCTTCCGCATACGATCACCGTATTGTTTTCTTTTATAAACCGCTCGGTCAGCCCTAAGCCTATACCACTTGCGCCGCCTGTTATCAGGATCTTATTATTGCTGAGATTCATTGTTTTTTAAGTTAGAGTGCAAATGTACGTGCGTACTTCATTCTATGCTTCTTACCAAAGTACCCGATATATAAAAATCATTTCCGCAGACCACTGGCGCAGGTCTGTAGTCTAGCTATAAGTGAGGGCGACCTATGCCTGAATAATTTAGCCAGTTTGCAACTGGCATGCCCCAAATACATTGGCAAACAAATTAATATTTCCAGATTCCCAAGCTATACAAATCCTTTTTTCGCTAGTGTCCAAAATCAAACCCGAAATGCCACTCAAAGCCTTATCCAAAGCCAAAAGAAATTTTCATCATAGACAGTATGCTGTCCGTGATAACACGAAAAACGCACTATCATAAAACTTCATTTTTTTCCTCTCAAAAACATGTCCGAACTTTATTACCGGCATAGCCCGTTTTCAAGTGAAAGCCGTTGGTGAGCCGGGATTACCTGCCTGCCAGTAAGCAGGTCCAACTAAGATGTAAACCTATCTAGGGACGAGGCACAGGACGAGGCACTATATTGAGGGCGATCAAAGCCTCAATCAATTAGTGAAAATATTTAATGTCCCTAATCAAACGATTAGTCGTTGGGTGCAGAAATTTTCTTCCGAACTTAGAGCAGAGATAACCATTTCTCCCATGACAGATCAGGAACA
>CAIJNJ010000482.1 GCA_903821975.1 uncultured Bacteroidota bacterium | reverse complement strand
TAGTTGCCCAGGCCTTCAGGCCGGGGTAATGAAAACACCATCATTCTCGGCTTTAGCCAAAATAAATAACATGGGGTAATTTACAAGTCTAATTGGTATTACTAGCATTTGACAAGACACACAATCAAATTAATCAGAATAATCAAGCAAATCATAGTTCTGACAGTGGGGCAACAATGGGGCATTGATGGGGCATAAATGGGGCATAAATGGGGTGATCGTATCTTTGCAAATGTTTGATTATCAGTTGAGTAGAAAATTGCAATGCCCCATTGCATATTTTAAGAAAAATGGGGCAATACACATCAAACTTTAAGAAAGACCACAAATCTATTTCCATTTAGACTTGTAAAATGCGCTTTAGAAAAACTGCTGTAGTTGCCCGGCCTTTAGGCCAATCTCTTAGTTAAGAAAGTCCGAAGGACTTTAATGTTAATAGCCCCCGGCGAAACCGGGGGAAACAGACGTAAAGTACCAACCCCGAAGTGGGTTGAATGTAAGTTGGATATATGGCAATCGTTTGACTAAATGACACCGGCCTTCAGGCCGGATAATGAAAACATAATTATTCTCGGCTTTAGCCAAAATAAATAGGATGGGGGTAATTTTAAAGCCTAACTCGTATAACTAACATGGACATACTACTAAAACCAATTGCAACAACCAGCAATTCCAGGAAAGAAGCAACAGATGATTACTGGGGAAGTGTTATTACAGAGATCACGCTCGCAGATCATATTCCCGGCGAAGCATTCGCAAATATCGAAGACTTCTCCCACCTCGAGATAATATTTTATTTCGATAAAGTTGAAGAGGCTAAAATTGTTTTTTCCGGCAGGCCACGCGGCAACCCCGACTTTCCGGTAATGGGTATTTTTTGCCAGCGCAAAAAAGACAGGCCCAATAAAATTGGATTGTGCACCGTTGAGTTACTGGAGCACAACGGCAGAACGATAATCGTTAAAGGCCTTGATGCCATCGATGGCACACCCGTCCTCGATATCAAACCAGTCTTTAAAGAATTCCAGCCCCGCGGCCCAATCCACCAGCCATCCTGGGTTTCAGATCTCATGAAAAATTACTGGGAGTAATACAAATCGAAAATAAAGCAATGCTACAGACATACTTCTTTGCGAGCCGCGTTGCTAGGCATTGTGCGGTTGCCGCGGTGAAGCAATCTCACAATACGAATGCGAAACCTTTGCGTCTCCGCGCCTCCTTTGCTGTTCAACAATCGCGATGTGTTTAATGGATTTTGAGGGTAATTCCCCCTTGCCGCGTAGGTTATGTGCGAAGGCGAAGGGGGTTAGGGGGATGTTTTTAGCAAGGTTGATAGCAGTTCATTATCACATAAAGAACTGGAAGGCTTTGCGGTTCAACAATCACGCGATCCAACCACAAAAAAAGCCCCGAACAAAAGTCCGGGGCTTCTATGAAAAATGAAATGAATTTTATTGATTAGTATACTGAGCCACGGTGCCTTTCGGAGCAGTAGGCGCAACATAAGTTACTGCCTTTGCAGCCTTAGGCGCGCTGATCGCATGTTTTGCATCCTTGCTGTGCATCACAGCAATGGTTGGTGCAATAACCAGCGCCACAATAGACATCAGTTTGATAAGGATGTTCATAGATGGGCCTGAAGTATCTTTGAACGGATCACCTACGGTATCACCGGTTACAGAAGCCTTGTGTGGTTCTGATTTTTTGTAGTAGATCTCGCCGTTTATTTCCACGCCCTTCTCAAAAGATTTCTTGGCGTTGTCCCATGCACCACCGGCATTGTTCTGGAACATACCCATCAGCACGCCGCTAACAGTGGCGCCTGCAAGGAAGCCACCAAGCACTTCAGGGCCTAAGATAAAGCCGATGATCAGCGGGGCGCAGATAGCTATTGCGCCCGGCAGCATCATTTTACGAAGTGATGCGTTGGTAGAGATAGCTACACATTTATCATACTCAGGTTTTCCGGTGCCTTCCATAATTCCCGGAATGGTGCGGAACTGGCGGCGAACCTCTTCCACCATGCTCATCGCTGCTTCACCTACCGCGCGAATAGCGAGAGAAGAGAAGATGAATGGTATCATGCCGCCTACAAATAAACCGGCCAGTACATCGGCATGGTATATGTTGATAGCGTCATGCAGGTCGTAGCCGTTACCCTTTACAACGCCTACATATGCGGCGAATAAAGCCAGTGATGTAAGTGCAGCTGAAGCGATGGCAAAACCTTTACCGGTCGCTGCGGTAGTATTACCTACTGCATCCAGTGTATCTGTTTTCTCACGCACTTCTTTAGGCAGTTCGCTCATTTCAGCGATACCACCCGCGTTATCAGCGATAGGTCCGAAAGCATCGATAGCGAGCTGCATAGCAGTTGTTGCCATCATACCTGCTGCGGCAATAGCCACACCGTAGAGACCAGCGCAGTAATAAGAACCGTAAATACCACCTGCAAGCACCAGTATTGGGAGGAAAGTACTTTCCATGCCTACTGCAAGACCGCCGATGATGTTAGTGGCGTGGCCGGTAGACGATTGGCGCACTATGCTCAGCACAGGGCGTTTGCCCATAGCCGTATAGTATTCTGTAATGATGCTCATTAAGGTACCTACTGCAAGGCCCACAACAATTGCCCCGAACACACCCATCTTGGTAAATGGAAGATCGCGGAGTATCATGGTATCAGGCATTAAATAATTTACAAGGAAGTAGCAGCCTATGCCTGTAAGGATGATAGAACCCCAGTTACCCATATTCAGTGCGTTCTGTACTGCCGATGTGCTAACTCCCGCTTTATCAGATATACGCACAAAGAAAGTAGCCAGCATAGAGAATACGATACCCATACCTGCTATGAGCATTGGCAGCAATATAGGAGCAAAGCCATTGTATGCATCTACCGATTGTGTTTCCTGGCCCAGTACCATTGTAGCAAGTACAGTAGCCACATAAGAACCGAAAAGGTCAGCGCCCATACCAGCCACGTCACCTACGTTATCACCTACGTTATCAGCGATGGTAGCCGGGTTACGGGGGTCATCTTCCGGGATGCCTGCTTCTACTTTACCTACAAGGTCAGCGCCTACATCTGCAGCTTTAGTATAGATACCACCACCCACACGGGCAAAAAGCGCGATGCTTTCAGCGCCAAGAGAGAAGCCGGTGAGTACTTCGATAGCACGCCTTACATTATCATGGTTTGCTGCCACGCCGGGAGCAAAGACATGAAGTAAGATGATGAACACGCCGCCCAAGCCAAGTACTGCCAGGCCGGCAACACCCAGGCCCATTACAGAGCCGCCGCCGAAGGAAACGGCAAGCGCCTTGCTAAGGCTGGTACGGGCGGCATGTGCAGTGCGCACATTGGCCTTGGTAGCTATGCGCATACCAATGAAGCCTGCAAGCGCGCTGAAGAAGGCACCTATCACAAATGCGATAGCGATCATCCAGCTCGACTGTGGGTTGCTGTAACCCATAAAGGCAAGCAGCAAACCGGCAATAACTACGAAGTAAGCAAGTACTTTATATTCGGCTTTCAGAAAGGCCATCGCCCCCTCAGCTATATATTGGGCTATTTCCTTCATGCGGTCGTTGCCCGCGTCTTGCTTGGTCACCCAGGCGCTCTTAAAAAAGGTGTACAATAATGCCAGAATACCAAATGCCGGTACGAGGTAAAAAAGATTCATAATTTATATGTATTGTTAAAATTTGAGTGTGCAAATATAGGCCTTTGATCGGTAAATTCATAAAGCAGATCATAAAGAAAGTTTTCGTTTTTATAATGGGGTAGAATAGCCTATATTAGCATTTTTTTAATGCCGTTAACAGCGATGCATGTTTAGACATCCCGTACGAAATATTATCATTATTATTGTTTTGATTCTTGCTGCTGTTATAGGGACGGTCAACTACATGGTCAATACTTCTACAAAAAAACAGCTATACTACGACGCAGCAACTATCCCCAAAAATAAGGTCGGGCTTTTATTAGGCACCGCCAAGTACAACGATAAGGGTAGGAATATCATTAACCTCTATTACCAGAACCGCATAGATGCCGCCGTGGCTTTATACATGGCCGGGAAAATAGATTACATCATTGTAAGTGGCGATAGCAATACGGTCTATTATAATGAGCCGGTCTTAATGAAGAACGATCTCATAGCCCGCGGCGTTCCCGCAAACCGCATATATATTGACAATGCGGGTTTCCGTACGCTGGACAGTATCCTGCGTTGCCGGGATATCTTTGGGGAAGATCATTTCACCATTATATCGCAGGCGTTTCATAACCAGCGCGCGCTGTATATCGCCAATCATAAAAATATCACTGCCATTGCTTTTTGTGCCAAAGACGGCGATAACGTATGGTTCTCCTATATCCGCGACAAGTTTGCCCGTGTAAAGATGATCTATGACCTGGTCCAGAACACCCAGGCCCGGTATTATGGCGAAAGGGTACAGATAAAGTAGTTTACACCATCGGGTGCCGTTTAAACTCTTTGGTTCGGTCAAATAAATAACGGTACGTGCTTAGTGTACGGCTGCGGAAAGTGCCCAGGCTCTCAGCAATATTAATCATCTTGGGATTGAAGTCACCTATCCATTGCATTTCATAGTCATCGTACTTCATCATTGGCTGTATCACATTTGCCCCTTCCATGATCATATACGCATCTACCCCTTTGCCCTGGAACTCGGGGATAATGCCAAATACAAGCCCCACGAAACGGCTGCATTTTCCGAATTTCTGCAATAAAACGAATTTCAGTTTCTGCAGTAACCCGAACTGCCCGTTCAGGTGTTTGAAATATTGATTAAGGTCGGGCAGGTTTACCCACATGGCTATGGGCTCATCTTTATAGTATACAAACCACGTAAGATGCTCGTCCATTACCGGCTTCATGGTCTTGAACATTTTCTGTACGGTTTTTTCTTCCAGCGATTTGCCGCCGCCATGCCCTGCCCATGCCTTATTATATATATAGGTGAAGTCCCTGGCAAACTTTTCTATCTGGCTTTTTTTGATCATCACAGCCTTGTAGTTTGGGTCCTGTGATATCAGTGCATGCCGCTGGTAAAACTTTTCATCAAGCCGGTCCTTAACTTTCAGTGCAAAACACACCTGGTTGAAATAGGTCTTAAAGCCATAGTTCTCAAAAAGCTGAACGTAGTAGGGTGGGTTGTAGTTCATGCCATATAGTGGAGCGTAGAATCCATCTACCACCAGGCCCCACCATCTGTCTCGCTCGCCAAAGTTTATGGGGCCATCCATTGCCTCCATGCCATGTGCCTGCAGCCATTCTTTACAATGGTCAAATATATAGTTGGCGCTGGCCTGGTCGTTGATACATTCGAAGAAGCCCACTCCCCCGGTTGGCTGCTCATTCTTATATTGCTTGTTCACAAAAGCAGCCACACGTCCCACCGGCTTATTATGATCGTCCATCAGTAACCAGCGGATGTATTCGCCGCCCCGCTTTATGAACTTGTTCTTTTCCGGGTCAAAGACCTCATTTATGTCCTTATCCAACGGGCGGATCCAGTTAGGGTCATTTTTATACAGATCCACAGCTACCTGTATAAAAGCTTGTTTATCCGCTTCCGTTTTCACCTCATGCATCCGCATAATAGTACCATCCTTTTAAGGCTGCTAAGTTAAGTGGAATGATTGATATGTGAGAAGCTAACACTCGTAATGCGTACATGATATAGTCTTTTAACCTCCTTTACACCACTGGCACGGTATTTTAACTTACAATAGAAACAAATAAAAAACACATGAAAAAGTTATTGTTAGTACTCGCAGTTATGGCTTCGATATCATTTGTCGCTACTGCCCAGGAAAAAACAACAGTTGTTAAAGATGAAAAGACAACAAAGAAAACATCGTCTGTGCCTGAGAAAGTGCATAACACTTTCAGTAAGGACAAAAAGTACAACGGCAAAAAGACAAAGCATGTTAAGACTGTAGAAAAGACGACAACACCGGCCCAATAATAAGTTTACTACCACTATGAAAATCAAATGGCGACCTTCTGGTCGCCATTTGGTATTTCTGATGCTCAATTCTTGTATAACTGCATTTTCAAATTTGCATATTTTCAAATTGATTAACGTGCTCTCCAGCTATTGCTGAATTTCCGGCGAGGCGCGTTTTGCCCGGAGTTACTTCCCGGCACTGCGTTTGGCCTACGCACCACGTCTTTATTCTTTGGCAGGTTTATCTGTACCTGGCCGCTGGCCGCCATTGGCCATGGGTGGCCTTCAATCACGGGGATCTTTTGGGCAGTGAGCTTTAGTATGTTTCTCCAATCCTGCATTTCCTCATCGTCGCAGAATGACATTGCGGTGCCGCTGGCGCCTGCACGGCCGGTACGGCCTATACGGTGCACATATGTTTCCGGCACTTCAGGTATCTCGTAATTTATAACATGGCTCAGCAGGTCCACATCTATACCGCGGGCGGCAATATCAGTTGCTACCAGTACTCGTATCTTACCTTCCTTAAAATTGCTAAGCGCCCTTTGCCTTGCATTTTGCGATTTATTACCATGTATGGCCTCGGCTTTGATATCTGCTTTTTGCAGATCCTTTACTACCTTATCTGCTCCGTGCTTTGTGCGGGTAAATACCAAAACCATTTTCATAGCCGGTTCCTTAAGCACATGTATAAGCAAGTGTCTTTTATCTTTCTTATCTACAAAGTAAACCGACTGGGT
This sequence comes from uncultured Bacteroidota bacterium, assembly GCA_903821975.1. Taxonomy (GTDB): domain Bacteria; phylum Bacteroidota; class Bacteroidia; order Chitinophagales; family Chitinophagaceae; genus Nemorincola. The sequence continues at coordinate 1,060 of CAIJNJ010000482.1, read as the reverse complement.
TACTGTCTCGGCAGTTGTAGCCGCCGGGGTTACTTCTACCTTCTCGGGGTTCCTGAGTATTGTATTAGATAGTTTCTGTATTTCAGGCGGCATGGTAGCACTGAAGAAAAGGGTTTGCCTTTGAGCCGGTAACTTGGCTACAACCTTTTTCACATCATGAATAAAGCCCATGTCAAGCATACGGTCAGCTTCATCAAGTACAAATATGCTGATGTTGCTAATATTAATATAGCCCTGGCTCATGAGGTCCAGCAGGCGGCCGGGGGTGGCTATTAATATATCTACACCGCGGTGTAGTGCCTGTACCTGTGCTCCCTGCGGCACGCCGCCAAAGATCACCGTATGCCTGAGGCGAAGATTGCGGCCGTAGGCGGCAAAGCTTTCACCTATTTGTATAGCCAGCTCACGTGTTGGGGTGAGTATCAATACTTTAATGTTCTTGTGGGTGCGCTCGGCATGTTCCTGGTGCAGTATCTGTAATATAGGTATTGCGAATGCTGCTGTCTTGCCGGTACCGGTTTGTGCGCAGCCAAGCAGGTCTTTCTTTTGTAACAGGATGGGGATGGCTTGTTCCTGTATCGGGGTAGGGTTTTTATAGCCCTCGGTCTCAAGTGCCTTTAATATCGGCTCTATGAGGTTTAACTCATTAAATGTCATTAGTATTGTTTAAGATGCAAAAAAATAATTATAACTGCCTGTGCCAATCTCCCGCATCAGCGAAGAGGAAAAGGTGTGTATCACAAGCCTGCCTACCGAGGTGGGCTACTTTTAAAAGGTTGGAAACACGCGTTAAAGTGCAAATGTACGAATAAAGGAGCACATAAGTTCAATTGAGTTGGTTTTATCTGAATACTTTTCCATTTTCCTCATCTGTGCAAAATAAACTTTCGATAATTCATATAATTAATTGATTTTCAGATTGTTTGTTTAATTATTTATTTAAAAATAAAATAGAAGGGGAGTTTTCCCGATTTGGAACAATTTTTTCCCTTGGAAAAGATGTTTTTGGGGCATTTTTTAGGTAAAATGAAGTATGTAATTTACTTTCGATAATTTTTAT
>CAIJNJ010000481.1 GCA_903821975.1 uncultured Bacteroidota bacterium | reverse complement strand
TAATAACCACTATACCTCTATGAACCTGGGCGTTCACTGTACGATAGACACTTTCCCTGAAAATAATTTTATGCCTTCCCTTGCTGACATCAGGAAGCATATAGACGGCGCTGTATTATTATGCCTGTGCACGCCGCAAAACCCTACTGGTACAACGATGTCGAAAGAAACAATGGAAGGGATCTGCGACCTTATACTGGAAGAGAATAAAAAACGGGATGGAAAAGCAAAGAAATTGTACCTGATGTTTGACCAGATGTACTCGTTGCTTACTTACGGTGATACCAAACATTATAACCCGGTAGCCTTGCGGCCGGAAATGAAGGATTACACCATTTTTGTTGACGGAATATCAAAATCGTTTGCTGCCACAGGCGTGAGGGTGGGCTGGGCATTGGGACCTGTTCATGTGCTGAACAAAATGAGGGCACTGCTGAGCCACATTGGCGCATGGGCACCTATGGCAGAGCAAAAAGCCACAGCCAATTTTCTAGTGCAGACAGAGGCTATCAATAAGTACCTGGCTCATTTTAAGAGTGAACTGCATGAGCGGCTGGAAACAATATATAAAGGGCTCACAAAACTAAAAGAAAAAGGGCTGCAGGTAGATTGTATAGCGCCTAAAGCAGCAATGTACCTCACCATAAAGCTGGACCTTGCCGGTAAGAAAGCAGATGGCAAACTACTGGAAACACAAAAAGACGTAACCGAATACCTGCTCGCAAAGGCAAAGCTTGCCGTAGTGCCGTTTTATGCGTTTGGTGCGGGCAACCACTCCCCATGGTACCGGTTAAGTGTAGGCACTTGTGTAAAGTCAGAGATACCGGAAATGCTGGCACTCCTGGAGCAGGCATTAACCGGATTAGAATAAATTATTTGAAACGATAAAAAATGAAAAGCCTAGCAACTATAGTTTTACTGTTTTGTACGCTGCAATCTTTTGCGCAGGCAAAAAACGACCTGGAAAGACAAAAATTAAAAGGAGATGTAAAGAAGGTGACGGAAAAAGAGTTCAATGCATCCGGAGACAGCCTGCAATGGAAGAGTGTTAGTAATTATAATGACAGTGGGAACCAGGTAGACTTTTATACTTACACACCAGATGACCAGTTGCTGTCAAAATCTATCTTTAATTATGATGACAGCTCCGGCAAGCTTATCAGCGTAACAAGATACAAAGCCGATGGCAGCCTTAATGTAAAAACAACTTACAAATATGATATGAAGGGCAATGCCGTGGAAGAGAATAACTATGACCCGCAAAGCGCCCTGTTCATGACCGTTAAATCAAGGTATGATATGAAGGGCAACAGGATGGTGAAGGACTGCATGAACGAATTTGGCATTTTGTTTCTTAAGACCAATTTTCAGTACGATAAAAAGGGGCGGGATATTGAAGAGAAGGAATATGACTCCCACCATGGCCTGAAATTCACTACAACCTATAAGTACGAAAACACAGACAAGAACGGTAACTGGCGGAAGCGGACCACCTACAAAAATGATGATGCACACTCGGTTACGACAAGAGAAATAGAATATTATTAACACCTTATACAAATACGTATTAGCAGAATTTCAGTATACTTGCATTAATGTATAAATCACCCGTGATGAGATCAATAACAATATTGCTTATTGTATTTATTTCATCTTCCTATTCTTTTATTTCGCACGCGCAGACAGTTAACGACTTGTCTAAACAAAAACTGTCTGGCAAAGTAAAATCTGTAACCGAAACCAGTTACCGGGTAAAAAAAATTAACGGGAAACAACAGCCGGTCTTTAACGCGAAGAGTAGCAGCAATTACAATATTGCCGGAAATAAAACGAACGAATATACCTACAATAATGAGGGGAGCTTAGACAACAGTTCCGTACTTACTTATGACGCTAACGGCCTGCTGGAACAAGAAGACAATTATAACGCAGATGGCAGCCCCGGCTTTACCAATGTATATAAGTATGACAAGCGCGGAAATATCATCTCCACAAAACTGTATGATGCTTTTGGCAGTCTGTTCCTGAGAACCAGCTCCAGTTATGATTCGCGCGACAATGAAACAGAAGAAGTAAATTATACGCAGGTAGTGGAAAAAGACAAGCACAAAGATGTGGTACTGAACAGAACCACCTGGCAGTATGATGAAAAAGGCAACATGACAGAGGAACAGTACTTTGACGGAGACAGCTCCGTAACCCGGAAGACCGTAAATAAATATGACAATGGCAATAAGATAGAACAAAACAAGTCTGAAAGCGGCACTACACTAAAAACAACTTATAAGTACGATGCCAGGGGAAATGCCATTGAAGAGATTCAGTACGATGCGGATGGCAATATTGCAGCTAAGATCACCAGCGGTTATGATGACAAAGGCAATGAAACAGAAGAATTGTACTACGATAAGGATAATAACCTCCAAACGCATACCGTTTTCAAGATCACCTACGACAAAAACGGCAACTGGACCCGTAAAGAGCAGGCGGACAATGATAAAACCATAATGGTAACAACGCGGGAAATAGCCTACTATTAGCCTGTAATTAAGCATCCGTACATATTAAATAGTATATTATACGAATGCTATTTTGAAAAAAAAGCTGATTAAATAAAATAATCCCCTTTCGTTATCCTAAAAAGTATATTTTTGCAGCATCAAATCAAATGCATTATCTATGTCTGAAATTGCAAATCGCGTTAAGAAGATTATCGTGGACAAATTAGGTGTTGACGAATCAGAAGTAACACCTGAAGCAAGTTTTACCAATGACCTCGGTGCCGATTCGTTGGACACTGTAGAACTGATCATGGAATTCGAAAAAGAATTCAACATCTCAATTCCTGATGAACAGGCTGAAACCATCACTACTGTTGGCCAGGCTATTGCTTACCTGGAAGAACATGTAAAGTAATTTACTAAACCATTCTGTAACTGAAAATCGTTAGATGAGCTTAGCGTTAAAACGAGTTGTCGTTACGGGTCTCGGTGCCCTGACGCCATTAGGCAATGGCATACCCGCATATTGGGATGCGTTGATTAATGGCGTCTCCGGCGCGGATTTCATAAAACAATTTGATGTAACCAAGTTTAAGACGAAGTTCGCCTGCGAGTTGAAAGACTTCAACCCTGAAGATTTTTTCGAGCGCAAGGAAGCCCGTAAACTTGACCGTTTCTCGCAGCTGGCCCTCGTTGCCGCTGATGAGGCGGTACGCCAGGCAAGGCTTACAGAAGAAGGTATAGACCATGACCGTGTTGGTGTCATCTGGGGTTCAGGTATCGGCGGTATGATCACTTTCATTGAAGAAATGAAAAACTTCGCCGGTGGCGATGGCACACCCCGCTTCAACCCTTTCTTTATTCCAAAGCTTATCCTCGATATTGCCGGCGGGCACATCTCTATGAAGTATGGCTTTCGCGGCCCTAACTTCTCTACAGTGAGTGCCTGCGCATCTTCTACCAATGCCATTATTGACGCACTTAATTATATACGCCTCGGAAAAGCCGATGCGTTTATCTGCGGTGGCTCTGAAGCAGTGGTAACAGAAGCAGGCATAGGCGGTTTTAATGCGATGAAAGCACTCTCTGAGCGCAATGACGACCCGAAAACAGCAAGCCGCCCGTTCGATCTGAACCGTGATGGTTTTGTCTTGGGCGAAGGCGCGGGCGCAATGGTGCTTGAAGAGTATGAACATGCAAAACGCAGAGGTGCGCACATCATAGCCGAAGTAGCCGGTGGCGGCCTCAGCGCTGATGCATACCATCTTACAGCTCCGCACCCTGAAGGCCTGGGCGCATATAATGTAATGAGAAGTGCACTTGCGGATGCAGGCATGAAACCTGAAGACATTGATTACATCAATGTACACGGCACATCCACTCCTCTTGGCGATATCAGTGAGATAACGGCGATACAGCGCGTGTTCAACGAGCATGCTTATAATATCAACATCAGTTCTACCAAATCAATGACCGGACACCTCTTAGGTGCGGCAGGGGCTATTGAAGCTATTGCAAGTATACTGGCGACCGTGCACGATGTCATTCCGCCTACCATCAATCACTTCACAGACGATCCTTCATTCGACCCACGTCTCAATTTCACATTCATCAACGCACAGAAACGTACGGTGAATGCAGCATTGAGCAATACTTTTGGTTTTGGCGGGCATAATGCTTCCGTTATCTTTAAAAAACCAGTAGATTAGTTTTGCGGCGCTTCATCAATCGCATCTTAAACACATCCTCCCCCGACAAGCAGTTGTTGCTGCAATTAGAACACCTTTTAGGATTCAGTCCGAAGCATATCGGCTATTACCGCCTTGCGCTTATGCATCGCTCCCAGCCTGAAGAGGTTACTGATAGCAATGAACGTCTTGAATTCCTGGGAGATGCTATACTGGGAGCTATTGTTGCGGAATACCTGTTTAAAAAATATCCTTACCAGCCAGAAGGCTACCTCACCGAACTGCGCTCTAAAATTGTGCGCCGCGAAACCATGAACAATGTGGCGTTGCGCATGGGCCTGAATAAACTGGTGCAATACAACCAGAACGACCGTGGCCTGAGCCGCAGCCATATCTTCGGCAATGCGCTGGAAGCACTGATAGGTGCGGTATACCTGGACCAGGGATTTACCAAGACGCGAACATTCATACTTAACCAGCTTATACGATCCTACATAGACCTGGACACTATGGAGAGCACGGATACCAATTACAAGAACCAGTTACTGAGCTGGGCGCAACGCAAAAGCCGTGTACTAACCTTTGACACTCTTGATGAAAAAACGGAAGGGACAAGAAAACTATTTACGGTAGGTATAGTGCTGGATGGCGAAGTAGTAGCGACAGGTACTGGCTTCAACAAAAAAGAAGCGGGACAGGTAGCGGCGAAAAATGCGCTTGCCATATTAAGTAAAAGCGAGCCAGAGTGAGTTTGCCCATGTTATTACGTTTCACGCAAAGGGCGCAAAGGGTTTCGCAAAGAACGCAGAGATCATAAATTGTTCACGACCCTGTGAATGCCATCTTTCAGTTTAACAACATTGAAATTTATTAGCAACCCTAGTTTACAGTCGCTTAATCTCAGGTAAGTAAGCGTTTGTGAGAAGTGAAGTGGCGCAAGCGCTTCTATTGACTTTATTTCAACAATAACTTTTCTTTCAACTCTTAAATCTAACCGATAACCACACTCTAATTTTATCTCTTTGTATATTAATGGCATTGGTATTTGCTGTTCAACAAACAATCCAACTTAGTCAATTCATATGCCAAAGCATACTCGTACGCAGATTCAAGCAAACCGGGACCCAACTGCTTATGAATTTCAATAGCAGCGCCGATTACAGTATGAGATATTTCGTTTTCATTCATAGGCTTTGCGTCTCTTTGCGCCTTTTCTTCTTTGCGCACTTTGCGTGAACCCTTACTATTCAAATTATTTCATAAACGCCTGTTTCAGTTTCCACCTTAACGATTCGTTCTTCATAAGTATCATGTAGAGCGCACGCTCTCCGCCGAAGTTCCGGAAGAAACGTTCCACACCTTCGTCCATGCTGCCTTCCAGGTCAAATACCTTATTGCCTCTTTTTTTCGCTTCTTTTATGGTATGCCATAGCAGCAGCGACATAGCACGGTAACTATTCTTACCGGGGTCCTGGCCGCCCATAAAGTAGTAGCTGCACTGATCGTCCCACACCTGCCACACTATAGCCTGTATGCTATCCTTACTATCTGTAGCTGTCCATAATGCAGCGGCATCATGCGCTATGCATGCGTCCATTATCTTCTGCATCTCAGGCAAAGAACAGATCAGTGATTTACCTTTTCTTGACAGTGTATCCTGCTGGAATTTATAAAGGTCCTTAAGATGTGCGGGTGAATTAGAAACCATTATCTCGCTCTCTGCCGTGCGGATATTTCGGCGGGTAGCGTCCTTCATGTTTGAGAAGAGTGTTGCCTCATCCTCATTCAGCTC
>CAIJNJ010000480.1 GCA_903821975.1 uncultured Bacteroidota bacterium | reverse complement strand
TGAGGCTGGTATGTGTTACCGTAATGGTCATGGCAGCGGTGGCAATGCACCCACCGGCAGTAGTGGCCGTAACCGTATAAGTTGTTGTTACAGATGGTGTAGCCACCGGGTTCTGAATATTCGGATTGCTGAGCCCTGTAGCAGGCGACCATGAATACACTGAACCGGCGCTGCCACTCGCAAACAGGTCAACATACGCACCATAGCATATTGTCGTATCAGGTGTAAGTATGCTCACCGTAGCACTGCTGATACCTACAGCAATAGTACGCACTATCGCGGGGCAGTCAGAGCCCGGCAATGTTGCCGTCATTGTATAGATCGTATTTGCAGCAGGTGTGCATATCGGCTGCATAACGGTATTACTGCTGAGGCCGCCCGGTGGCGCCCAGTTATAAATAAGCCCTGCTGTGCCTGTGGCATGTATCTGGAACGACTGCCCGAGACAAAATGCCGTATCAGGAGTAAGGATGTGGGCTGACGGCGTGTCCATGATATTAATGGAAACACTATCCAGTATGCCGCAAGTACCATCAATGTATATGGTAAGTGTCTTATATCCTCCCGGCGGTGTAGGTATTCCCTGCACGTTGATGCCTACTGATGTGCTACCCGACGGTATAGTCACAGTACCGGGTATTGTGCTCACATCTACTCCATTCACTGCAGTGCCTCCAAATGACAAATTAAGGGTAGTAGCAGTAGAACTGGAGTGCGATGCAGTCACATATACAGTTGTGGGAGAACAACCCTTAACTATAGTGTGCGGTACGCCATTTATGGTTGCCCCTATGGAATCTGCATGATTAAAGCTATAGCTGTTCGTCGTTAAGCTCCCTCCTTCCAGAAACACGCCGGAATCGTATTGTGCATTACCGGCATCAACGATTGATAGTTTAAGATGGTAAGTATCACATGCGGTTACCGCATGCACTGCCCTGAATTTTGTCGTATATCCACGATACGACATTGCTGAACCACCGGTTTTATCTATATATTATGCTGTAAAAGGCGATCCTGCCCCAAGGCTTGTGCAATTAATGTGTGCTGCCCCGCCTACAGTGCCGAGACCGCCGTTATTTACACTGTTTATTTCTACCGGTATTGTAGTACCCGGAACCAATGCCATATTAGGCGTGCCTACTATACCCGGACCTGATATAAAAAATGCAAAAACATCTGTGTATTGGCTGCACACCGCATTACGGTATTCTTCCGAGCCAAACTGGTAATTAAACCCGATGCTGTCCCCGTTTGCCACCATGTCAAATTCCAGTATGCACGCATCATATGTTGATGTCCCTGCGGGCAGGAATGGGGCCATTGCCGGGTCTCCCGCTGTGCCATTAGTGAAGCTAACCAAAGCGCCTTCGGGACCTGCACACGCAGCAGCATGCCCGGTTGTAAGCATAATGCCATTACTCATAGCCAATGGCGTACCAGCCGCCGTAAACTTACCATTAGCCACGCCAGCGCAGGTAAGTGTAGGCGAAAGTATGGTAGCTCCCGCCCCAGCAAGGGTTGAAGCTAAGACGCTTGCAGGTTGTGCGGTTGTGACTACTAACTGCGAATATGAAGTCGTGGATAGTAAAGTGCAAAAAAGAAGAAGAGAAAATAAGGTATAAAGTTTACTGCAATTCATAATAGAGCTATTATCAACTGCAAAGCAACGAAACACACATTACGTCAACATTATGGCAATGTGAATTTTGGTGTCGCTACATTAATTTATTATAACGGATTTGTTACCTGGCTACAAGTACCTTTTTTGTAAACCGCTCACTCCCGATAACAAACTGTACAAAATAAATGCCAGGCTGGCCGATGGTATAATTGCAGGAATGGATGCCTGCTCCCTGTAAATCAATGTTATCTGACGAAATTATTTTTCGCCCAAGTACATTGCATATTTCAACACTCACGTTTTTCGGTGTCTGCAATTCATACTTTATTGTTATGTCCCCCGTTGTTGGATCAGGAGAAATAACTGTACTGTTTTCTATAGGTTTTTTTACACCAGCTGCAAATCCGCAGCCGGATACACTTGACAATGATCCGCCCAATGAGAGAAAATCGGCATAAAAAGACTGGTAATAAATATT
>CAIJNJ010000479.1 GCA_903821975.1 uncultured Bacteroidota bacterium | reverse complement strand
TGCGGTTCCTGCCTGTCGCAACCAAACTTTCGGAAAACCTTGTGGATGCTATAGAGCACAGAACATCGATAGTTGTTCCCGAATCATATTTACGGATAGAGACCGATACTAAATTTCATGTAGTGCTGCTGGTGAAAGACAATATGTTCCATGTTCCGGAAATGGCCATAGCGCATATCCTGGCAGATGAATATACGCAAACGGAGACACGGTTCGACCTGCACTTTACTTTTTCTGTGCTTACTGAATTCAACAGGAGATTGGCGCTATATCCTGAGGAGTACAAGCTAAAACACGACCATCATCTCAGAAAGACACAGGCCGGTATCTTACCAAGCTTTGCAATGAAGTAGGTACTGATTTATTTTGTTAATGCTGTACCTGCACGCATGCAGGTACAGCATTTTCTTACGGTGGCACGATTATTACACCCTTATTATTTTCCAACCATTTCCAGGCTGTATTCAAACCGGCAATATTGCCTTACAGCGCTTTCAGATACACAATTATGAAAAAGTACATGATTATAGCTATTATGGCTATCGGATTAGGCTATGCGCCTGTTTGTGCAAATGCACAGGACCAGACAAAAAAGGATGACAGGGAGCAAAAAAGAGCCGATGACAGGCAGCATGAACTTAATGATGCCCGTTATAAACAGGACAAAAAAGAGAATAAGCTGGACAAGAAAGGCCGCAAGATGCACAAGAAACAAAGAAAGGTACACAACGAACAACGCTCAATAGACAGGCAAACCGAGGCGAAATAACACACACAGTTATCTCTTTGATTAAGGGTAACAAGTGAAGGTCATTGTTTAGGTGATATGAATCATCTTTATTGATAACGACCGTCATTTGTTACCCTTTTTTATGCCCGCACCTTTGTCGCAGAATAATTCTTAAATACAGACCATCATCATAAAACCAAAACACATGAAAGCATTAGTTTATCACGGTCCGGGGAAGAAAGCATGGGAAGAAAAGCCCAAGCCTGTTATTATAAAACCGACCGACGCAATTGTAAAAATCCTCAAAACGACCATATGCGGCACAGACCTGCATATTATGAAAGGCGATTTGCCTGATGTGACCGATGGCCGCATCATAGGCCACGAGGGCGTAGGTATAATAGATGAGGTAGGGAGCGGCGTGGGTAGCTTTAAAAAGGGCGATCATGTGCTCATATCGTGTATCACTTCATGTGGCAAATGCGAGTATTGTAAGAAGGGTATGTATTCACATTGCACAGATGGCGGATGGATTCTTGGAAATCTAATTGACGGCTGCCAGGCGGAATATGTGAGAATACCACATGCGGATAACAGCCTTTATCCTATTCCGGCAGGTGCAGATGAAGAAGCGCTGGTAATGCTGAGCGATATACTACCCACAGGTTTTGAGTGTGGTGTATTGAACGGCCAGGTAAAGCCGGGCGATGTGATCGCTATCATAGGCGCAGGTCCCGTAGGTATGGCTGCTTTATTGACATCCCAGTTTTATACACCGGCAGAAATTATAGTAATAGATGTTGATGATAACCGCCTCGCAGTTGCAAAGACTTTCGGTGCCACACAGACCGTAAACAGTGCAGATGGCACAGCCACAGAAAAGGTAATGAAACTCACCGGCGGCAGGGGAGTGGATGTGGCTATTGAAGCTGTGGGCATACCTGCGACTTTTGAGCTGTGTGAAGAGATCATTGGCGCAGGCGGACATATAGCCAACATAGGCGTTCATGGCAAAAGTGTTACACTGCATATGGAAACATTATGGTCGAAGAATATTACGATCACGACACGGCTTGTTGATACTGTTACGACGTCTATGTTGTTCAAAACAGTTCAGTCTAACAAGCTGCAACCCAAACAACTGATCACGCACCGTTTTAAACTAGACCAGGTGATCGAGGCGTATGAGACATTCGGCAATGCTGCCAAAGAAAAGGCGCTAAAAGTAATATTGGAAAACGACTAGTTTTTAACTAAAAAACAGAATATTATGAATAAGATAATTATTTCAGGGTTAACAGCAGGTGTTGTTCTACTGATCCTCAGCGCTCTCGGTTTGTATACGACCATCTGGCTTTTCCCAAATCTTGCCACACAGTATTTCGATCCCGCTTTTGATACCCAGTCGAGCAGGGTGGCAATTTATTTTATACACCCATTTATTATAAGCCTTGCACTTTCCTGGTTCTGGAGCCGGTTCAAAGGCATATTAACAGGGTCTTTTCTCGCCCGCGGCCTCGAATTCGGCCTGATATACACATTAGTTGCCATCTTCCCTATGATGCTGCTTATATACAGCGCAATGAGTATTTCTATTGCAATGGTTGGTACATGGTTTGTCTCCGGTCTGCTGCAAGGCGTAGTATCCGGCTTCATCTTCGAAAAAATGAACCCATAACTAATAATCAAAAAGAAAAGAACATGAAACATATCAAATACTTTATGCTTGCCGCAGCATTCGTTACGCTTACCAGTGCCGGCACTGCCATTCAAAATACCTATACACTGGCCCAGGGCTATGTTGTAGGTATCCATGGCACATCAAATCTTCATGACTGGGATGAAAAGGTAACTACTGTTACCGGCGACGGAGCCGTGCAGTGGAACAGTGATGGAACCTATGACCTCAGTGCGCTGAATATTAAAATGGAAGTACACTCCATAAAAAGCACAGAGGGCTCTATAATGAATAACAACACGTATAAGGCACTCAAAGCAGATGAACATCCCCAGATCACCTTTGCGCTCACCACCCCTGTAAAGTCTATCCCGGTAACTGCGGGTGGGCATGTAATCTCCACCAAAGTAGATATCTCTATTGCGGGCGTTACCAAAGCAGTGGACATGTCCGTTATCGCAACGGCACAAGAGCATGGGGCTATCACATTTGACGGTTCCAAAACAATAAAAATGACAGATTTCGGTATCAAGCCACCAGTCGCTCTTTTCGGAACATTAAAAACAGGTGATGATATCACTATACATTTCAGAGGCGTTTTTGTAAGCAATAAATAATAACCATTCATTAATCTTTAAATTTTTTAAAACACAAACACGATGAAAAGATCTACGAAACGATTTCAGTTACTGACAGCAATAGCGATGACCGCTACCGGCCTGTCTGCGATGGCGCAATCGCAGGATATGCAATACTTCAGGTATAACGACCGCAATGGTATCAATGTATTTGAAACCACAAAGAGCGATACCACGCCTTTTCACAAAATGAAAGTGAAAATTGGCGGTAATTTTACCCAGGATTTCCAGTCAATCAGCGATCAGAACAATGCTACGCCGGTGATCGTGAATGGGGTTAACACCAATAAACTGGCACCACTTACCAGCGGTTTTAACCGTGCTATGGCCAACCTGAACATTGATGCCCAGCTGGAAGACGGCATCCGTATGAACTTAACAATGTACCTGTCTACCCGTCATCACGAAGAGACATGGGTAAAGGGGGGTTACGTACAATTTGATAAACTGTCTTTCTTTAAAAGCGATGTCATAGACAAGATCATGAAGAGTGTTACCATTAAAGTGGGTGATTATGAAGTGGACTATGGCGATCAGCATTTCCGTAGAAGTGATGGCGGCAATGCTATCTACAATCCTTTTGTAGAAAATTACATTATGGATGAATTCGCTACTGAGATAGGCGGTGAGATATATTATCACCACAAATGCCGCCTGTTTGCAATGGGTGGCATAACCAATGGTGAGCTTAACCCCACCGTTGTAGCATCTTCACAGATCGATGCATCTACCGGGAAAGCGAATAAATATACACCTGCATTTCACGGCAAGATAGGGTATGATAGACAGTTGAATAAAGACCTGCGTGTAAGGCTCACCGGTTCGGTTTACGAAGACAAGAGCGCAGCAAGCAATACTTTATTCTGGGGCGACCGTACAGGATCACATTATTTCTTTGTGATGGAAAACACCGCGGCTACATCTGATGGTAATGCATGGTCGGGCAGGTACAACCCGCAGTTTAGCGAGCAGGTGACTACGTTTATGTTTAATCCATTCATCAAGTTCAAAGGACTGGAACTGTTTGGCACTTACGAAATGGCCCAGGGCAGAACGATCACCGAAACAAATATGCGCACAGCAACACAATATGCGGCAGACCTTATTTACAGGTTCCCTGCACGTAATGAGCATTTCTGGGTAGGCGCACGCTATAATTCTGTGACAGCAACAAGACCATCCGTTACCGGCGATATCACTATTAACCGCATGGTTGGATCCGTTGGTTGGTTTGTTACAAAGAACATTATGCTGAAAGCAGAGTATGTGGACCAGCAATACAACAACTTTGCTGCAAATAATATTCTTTCCGGCGGCCAGTTTAACGGCTTTATGGTAGAAGCTTCTATTGGATTTTAACTTAATCTGCTGATCCTGCCTGTACTGGAAGGTGCCGGCAGGATCAGTTCTTTTTAAATAAACTATCACTAATGTTAAAATATACGGAGCCGGAACCATATAAAAGAGATAAGCATATCATTCATTTTATACTTATGGGCATATGTTTTGTAGTAATACTCCTTGGAGCATTACTTTACTTTGAATGACGGACCTAACACACATTTACATACAGATACTTTGGCTTTTTATATTAGCCATACCGGTAGCATGCATCTCATGGACGGTTACCCACGAAGAGGTATTCAGGGAGCCGAGGGAGTACTGTGCTGAAAAGAGTAAAAAGGCCAGGTCTTTAGCGGCGAGGAAATTTTTTTATCTCTTTACCTGTGAATATTGCTTCAGTCATTACATAGCCGCCCTGTTTGTTTTCATCACCGGTTATAAGTTGCTAATAAATGACTGGATGGGCTATATAGTAGCCGGCTTTTCACTTGTGTGGATCGCCAATGTATATATGACCTTGTTTGGATTTATACGGCAGGGTATCGTCAGAGAGAAGACGGAGATCAAGGTGATGGAGGATAAGGATAAGGAAGCAGAGGGTTAAATTGTCTAAGCAATCCGCTTTACCAAAGGCTCCGTATGTGAATCATCAAGCCCGGTGATCTGCAGAATGCCTGGTTTTTTCCCCGGCTCAATTGTGCCGATTATATCCTGCATTTGCAGGGCTTGAGCGCCATTGGATGTTCCCCACACTAACAATGTTTCCCAAGTGATGTGTGGATAACGATTTTTGATACTCTGCAATTCAGATAACACAGATAACTGATGGTTAGAGGCAAGACTGTCTGTGCCCACACAAATACATGCACCCTCGCTGATGAACATGTCTATATCGGGTAGGGTGTTTTCTATATACAGGTTGGCATTAGGGCACAGGCACCAGTATGCTTCTTTCAGTAGCTGGTGTGCGTGTTTTACGTCCTCGCGCTTCGTATAGGTATTGTGTACAAAAATGAAAGGGTGCGTTGCTGATATCCATTCCAGGTATGACTGCAAAGAAGATTTGCCTGATGGCATAAATAAGGTATCGTCAATACCAAGCGTGTGCAGCAGGTCACGTACATTGCCTTCCTTTTGTAAGAAATATTTATTCTCTTCCTCGCTTTCCTGGTTGTGAATGGAGATCACCACATCGCTTTTGTGTGCGTCTATAAGCCGGAACAGGGAGGAGGATACGGAGTAGGGTGCATGAGGTATGATGGCTTGCTTTAGTTGCATGTTGCCATGCTGGGCGGCAAAGGCGTCATATACTTTCAGTGCATAATCGAATGACCGTTGTGCATTTGCATCGTTAAAACCAATAGACTCTACAAATGTGTAAAAATGCATCCCGCCTAGCGCGCGGATATCAAGTGTGTCTGTAGTGTTAGAAATGTCGCCTACTGCTACTACGCCATTCTGTAGCAGTTCATTGTACCCATTATGCCGTGCCGCTTTCTTTTGGTCGTCTGTATGATCGTTTCTATGGCGGGGAATGGTTTTAAGAAAGGGGATAAGCCCGGTATACTCAGGCACCACTCCTTTCATATGAGACAGTTCCAGGTGGCAGTGCACATTTACAAAGCCCGGCGCAAGAATACCATCATAGTGAGTAGCAGCGGGCTGCGGCTTTTGTGAAACAGATAAGATTGTATCATCATCACCTATCTCTATTACAGAGCCTTCGGGCAGCCATTGCCGCCCGTTATGGATACGCTTTGCAGTGATGAAACCCATTTAGCTTTTAAAATGCTTTAATAACACTATTTCGCGCTCATCAAGGTAGCGCCACTTGCTGCGGGGCAGATTTTTCTTCGTGAGGCCGGCGTACATCACGCGGTCCAGTTTATCTACTACATAACCCAGCGATTCAAAAATGCGGCGTACTATACGGTTGCGGCCGCTGTGTATCTCCAGTCCCAGTTCGTTCTTTTTATCGAGGAACGCGAGGGCATCTACAACAGCTTTACCGTCTTCAAGGTCCACGCCTTCTATTATCTTATCAAAATCAGCTTTGGTAAGTGGCTTATCAAGTGTTACCTGGTATACCTTCTTGATCTGGTAAGATGGGTGACACAGCTTTTGGGTTAGGTCACCATCATTCGTAATTAACAACAGGCCTGAAGTATCGCGGTCTAAGCGGCCAACGGGGAACAGTCGTTCTACACCTGAGTTGGCCACGAGTTGCATAACGGTCTTGCGGCCTTGCGGATCTTCATTGGTAGTGATAAAGCCTTTTGGCTTGTTGAGCAGTATATAGACCATCCCTTTCTGGGGGGTGAGTTTTTTGCCGCTGAGAGTTACTTTATCATCGTGCTGCACACGGTAGCCGGGGTCAAGTACCAGCTCGCCATTCACTTTTACTTTACCTTGCTTTACAAGTTCGGCTGCATCGCGCCTGCTGCATTCGCCGCTGTGCGCAATGAATTTGTTCAGGGGCATTTCCAGCCGCGGGCCGTTTGTCTGGTTTATTTCCTTGTCATCTTCATCATATTCATCCTCGTCGTCATGGTCGTGATTATGATAGTGCTTTTTCTTACCTGATTGTGTAAATGGTTTTTTTTCTCCTTGTTCCTTTTTGTCGGAAGGCAGGCGTTTTGCTTTGTTGTATGGCTTGGTGTCAGCGGGTGGGGTATTATATTTACCCGGGAGCACATCATCTATATCTTTTGAAAAAGATACTTCGTCCGGTATTTCCGGTATTGCTACGGGTGCAGGTTTCTGTCGCTCACGGAAAGGGCGGGTATCTCCTGTTTTTCCGGGCTTTTTGAAAGCATCGGTCTTATGTTTCTTAAATGGCTTATCATAAGAATCACGTTTTTCAAATGGTTTACGGTCGGCTTTATCGCCATCCTTTCTCCTGTCCTCGTATGGTTTTTCCGATCGAGGCTTGCGGCCTGCCTGTCCGGTAGGCAGGTCATCAAACGAGCCACGTTTTTCAAATGGTTTTTCATCGCCATCCTTTCTCCTGTCCTCATATGGTTTTTCTGAGCGTGGTTTACGGTCATCAAACGAGCCACGTTTTTCAAATGGTTTCTTATCACCATCTTTTCTCCTGTCTTCGTATGGTTTTTCTGAGCGTGGTTTGCGATCATCAAAAGAGCCACGTTTTTCAAATGGTTTCTTATCACCGTCTTTTCTCCTGTCCTCGTATGGTTTTTCTGAGCGTGGTTTGCGATCGTCAAAAGAACCGCGTTTTTCAAAAGGTTTTCCGGCTGGTTTTCCACCACCTTTTCTGTCTTCTAATGGTTTCTCTGAGCGCGGTTTGCGACCTGCCTGTCCGGTAGGCAGGTCATCAAAAGAACCGCGCTTTTCGAATGGCTTTCCGGCAGGTTTATCTCCATCGGCTGTTCTGCCTGAATACGGCCTGGATGATGATCTTTTGCCTGATGATGATTCCGCATCTCCTCCGCGGCCATCGTAATTCTTCTTCTTATATTGTTTGGCATCTTTACGGATACCATCATTACTAAAGGTGTTTGAACTGTTCCGTTTACTCTGAGGTTGGTGGGACGAACTTTTTCGCATTTCTATTAATATCTCTTGAAAATTGTTAATAACTGATCCGTTATATGTGATCAGAACTAAAGTAAAGGTACGACGTTTTATTGCCGAAAATTAATATGACGGGAAATGGGTATATAAATAGCCGAAACTTAGGGGTTTGATAATAAAATTAATGAATAAGAATTAGTGTTAAGTGATTAAAGAAATCACAAAAAGTAATACCTTAGTGGCAAAATACCCATATGAGAAAGATAATGTTACTTAGTTGTGCTGCAATCCTTATGTTCTCCCTGAGCGCTAAGTCTCAATTTATATCAACTTTTGCAGGAAATGGTGTTGCCGGATTTGCGGGGGACAGCGGGATGGCGGTTTCTGCCAAACTATTTGGACCGGGTGGTCTTGCTATAGATGCTGCCGGAAACACATACATTATTGATCTGCAAAATAATCGTATCCGCAAGGTATTCAGCTTCGGCGTAATAGTTACCATTGCAGGAAATGGTATTTCAGGATACAATGGAGACAGTATACTGGCTATTAATGCCGAATTGCACCAGCCGGAAGGTATTGCTGCTGATGCTGCAGGCAACGTCTATATTGCCGATGAACTGAACAACCGCATCCGTAAAATTGATACAAACGGTTATATTACAACTATTGCGGGTACCGGAGCCAACAGTTTTGGCGGTGACAATGGACCAGCTAAAGCTGCAAAACTATCTGGACCTACGGGTGTATGCGTGGACAAGCATGGTAACGTTTTTATTGCAGACCGATCTAACTCACGTATCCGTAAAATAGATACTAACGGTATTATTACTACTGTTGCCGGTTCGGGCGCTTATGGATACGATGGTGATAGCTGGCCTGCTGCAACACTGGCCGGCCTAAGGAACCCTACCTCTGTTGCGGTAGATGATATTGGGAATATTTACATCGTAGACCAGGGAGATCAACGCATTCGTAAAGTAGATACATTCAATAAAATTTCAACAATATACGGCAACGGGTTAATGGGTTATTCGGGCGATGGCCTTTTGGGAACCAATTCAAGAATGTATTACCCGAATGGCATAGCTGTCGACCGTTTCGGAAATGTATATGTTTCTGATGAACAAAATTACCGTATAAGGAAGCTCGACCATACTTACAAAACAGTGAAAACCGTCGCTGGTAATGGTATTTCCGGTTTTGTCGGTGATACAGGTTTGGCTATTCAGAATGAGATCGGAGATCCGAAAGGGTTGGCTGTGGACTCGAACGGGAACATTTATTTTTCGGACTGGAGTAATAACCGCGTAGAATATGTTACCTCTGTAGTTTCTGTGAAGAATATTACCGGAAATATTTCCGAGGTAAATATTTACCCGAATCCCAACAAGGGGGCATTTACAATAAACATAGCAAGCAGCGATAATGAAGAAGTTCATCTTGTCATTACCAATATTATCGGGCAGGAAATAAAACAAGTTACCACCGATACCAATAAACCGGTATTGGTAAATCTGGATGCTCCCCCCGGTATGTACTTTATTACGGCTACTACAGCTACAGGTACATGGAGTGGTAAGGTGGAGGTTCGTTCGCGGTAAGGTTATTGGAGTATAAAGCAGCACGTTTTTATGAAAATAACCTCCTTTAATAAATATATTTTTTTCGTTATTATACTGTTCGTCTCCGGCAGTTCACTCCGGGTATGTGCGCAGATCATAACTACCGTAGCCAATGTATCCCTGAAAAAGGGCTACGGCGGTGATGGGGGCTCTGCTGCTTTTGCCAAGTTTAATTCACCCGAAGGGTTGGCTGTTGATCCTGCCGGGAATGTATATGTCGCTGATCCCCTGAATAACCGTATTCGAAAGATCGATGTATTTGGTGAGATAACTACTTATGCGGGAAACGGGAAATCGGGTTTTAGCGGTGATGGTGGCCATGCTGCATTTGCCGAATTAAGCGATCCTACTTACGTTATCCTGGATAATGACGGCAATATGTATATTGCAGATACACACAATAACCGGGTCAGAAAAGTAACGCCGGGTGGTATAATCACAACAGTTGCGGGTAACGGTGATGCCGGTTATACCGGTGATGGCGGCTTAGCTATTAATGCGCCTTTAGAAAGCCCTAACCGGTTGGCTATCGACAGTCATGGTAACCTGTTAATTGGTACTCAAAAAGCTGTGCGGAAAGTGTTTGTTAATGATGTCATCACCACAATTTGCGGCTCCGCACAAAGCGGTTCGTCAGGTGATGGTGGTACTGCGTTGTATGCCACATTTATGGAGATCACAGGTATTGCTGTTGATAAGTTTGATAATGTTTTTATTGCCGATAAGCAAGCGCATGTGATCCGCAGGATCGATAATACCGGAATGATCAACAGGTATGCCGGTGGCGGTGCATCTGCTTCTGTTGCACTCGGCGATGGTGGCCCAGCCTATCTTGCACGACTGGTTGCACCTGCAGATATAAAAATGGACAATAAACAAAACATCTACGTGACCGACGAAACTGATTCACGGATACGTAAAATAGACACTGCCGGTATCATTACCACTCTTGCCGGCAATGGTAAAAGCGCTCATACGGGTGATGGCGGTTCTGCAATTGATGCCGGACTATTTTCTCCATGTGGTCTCGGGATCGATACGGGGAATAATTTGTATTTGACCGAAGTTTCTAACTATGCATCCGATGTTTCAAATGATGTAAGATATATTTTCACCGGCAACATAGGCAATGCAAAGTCGGCGGTTAATATATACCCTAACCCTACATTTGACGGTGCTATAAGAATGTATTTTTTCTCTACCTATGAAGAGAACGTAACTATAGAGATCGTAAACCAGGCCGGTGTAAGGGTATATGAAAATACTGTGCCTACAAATAAGATACTAGAGGCCCGGCTAGAGCCGATCGGCCTTTATTTTATGTCAGGAAAGTCTGCACACAGCAAGTGGAAGGAAACGATATCAGTTGTTCGTTGACCTGTTTACTTCTTGATCTTCTTTTCTTATTTATTCTCCGAAGCTTATCTTTATCACCACTCAATAACCTTTTATGCGCTACAATCAATTGCTGCTTATACTGCTGCTATGCTCATCCGGTTTTTTATCCTTTGCACAGGATAAAGAAAAAAAGAAATGGGATGTGAATAATCCCGGTGGCCCATATAAGGACGTTGCTTTTTCCGTGAATGAGGGTACATGGATGAACCTGGACGTTTCCCCTGATGGAAAGGAAATAGCTTTTGATCTGCTTGGCGATATATACATCATGCCGGCGGGCGGTGGCACAGCAAAAGTATTGCGCGAGGGCCTGGCAATGGAAGTGCAGCCGCGCTTCAGCCCGGATGGGAAGAAGATATTGTTTACCTCAGATGCCGGTGGTGGTGATAACATATGGGTGATGGACAAAGACGGCAGCAATGCCCGGCAGATAACAAAAGAGAGTTTCCGGTTGCTGAATAATGCCGTGTGGGCGCCTGATGGTAATTACATCATCGCGCGTAAGCATTTTACTTCAGGCCGCTCGCTGGGTGCGGGCGAGTTATGGATCTATCATATCAGCGGTGGTACCGGTTTACAGCTTACCGCAAGGAAGAATGATCAACAAGACCTCAACGAGCCAAGTATATCGCCTGATGGCAGGTACGTTTATTACAGCGAAGATATGTACCCGGGTGGTTTTTTTCAGTATAATAAAGACCCCAATAACCAGATATTCGTTATCAAAAGGTTTGACCGGGAGAAAGGCGCGATAGAGACTGTGACCGGCGGGCCTGGTGGGGCCGTGCGGCCGCAGGTATCGCACAGCGGCAGGTTGCTGGCATTTGTAAAACGGGCACGTACTAAAACTGTACTGTTCCTGCGCGACCTGGAAACGGGAGAAGAGTGGCCCATTTATGATAAGCTCTCAAAAGACCAGCAAGAAGCATGGACCATCTTTGGTATTTACACGGGTTTTGCATGGATGCCTGATGACAAACAAATAGTGATATGGAGCGGTGGAAAAATAATGAAGGTAGATGTGAATAGCGTGAATGCCGCAACCGAGATACCCTTTACCTGCAACGTGAAGCAACGCATAACAGATGCGGTGCGTTTTAAACAAGACCTGAACCCCGATGAGTTTAACGTAAACGTGATACGCCATGCAGTTACCTCGCCAAATGGTAAATGGCTGGTGTTTAACGCGGTGGGACATATCTACAAAAAAGGATTGCCCGATGGCAAGCCGGAGCGTATCACTGATAGCCCGTTGCAGGAATTTGAACCGACATTTTCTCCTGATGGTAAAACGCTTGCTTATGTGACCTGGAACGATAGTGCAGCCGGGGCTATCTATAAAGTGAGTATGGATGAGAAGGGTGCAAAGCCTGTCAGGATAACCCTGAAGAAAGGAATATACCGCACACCCGCATTTTCTCCCAATGGCCAGTTCATTGCTTATACGGCGGAAGGCAGTAATGATATCATGGGCAATTCATACACGGTAAAGCCCGGTATCTATTTAATGAATGCAAATGGTGGCGATGGACGGTTTGTAACCGATAAAGGCGACCGCCCCCAATTTAATAGTGATGGCTCATACATATACTATCAGTCAGGCAACTCGTTTGGCAGTTGCAAACTTGATGGGACAGATGAGCGTTCTATCTTCAAAAGCAAGTACGGCAGCCAGTTCACTGTCTCCCCCGATGGGAACTGGGTAGCGTTTGTAGACCTGCATGAAGTATATATAGCCGCATTCCCACATACCGGTAAGGAGATAGACCTTAGCGCTGAGACAAATGATTTTCCGGTTAAAAAAGTATCGCTGGATGCAGGTATAAACCTGCACTGGAGCAGCGATAACAAGCGCCTGCATTATACCCTCGGTGATCAGTTCTATACCATCAACCTTGAGGACAGGTTTGAATTCATTGCCAATAAGCCTGACTCTTTATTTAAACTGCCGGAGCATGGCATCAACATAGGACTGAAGGTAAAGACAGATAAACCGAAGGGTAGTGTAGCGTTCACTAACGCACGTATCATAACCATGAAGGGCGACGAGGTGATAGAAGGCGGCACTGTATTGGTGGAGGGCAATATTATTAAAGCAGTGGGCAAGGATGTGAAGATACCCGCAGATGCAAAAGTTATCGATTGCAATGGCAAGACTATTACGCCCGGTTTTGTGGATGCACATGCACATGGCAATCATTTCCGGTACGGCTTAACGCCCGATAAACACTGGCCATATTACGCAGCGCTTGCTTATGGAACCACAACGATGCACGATCCATCCGCAAACAGCGAGATGGTATTTGCACAAAGCGAACTGGTGAAGGCAGGCGTAATGGTAGGGCCGCGTATATTCTCTACAGGCACCATACTATACGGAGCCGATGGCGATTTTAAGGCAGTCATCAATTCTTATGAAGATGCAAAGAGCGCACTGCGCCGCACACGGGCATACGGTGCATTCAGTGTAAAGAGCTATAACCAGCCACGGCGCGAGCAGAACCAGATGATCATAGAGGCGGCAAGGCATGGAAATACGGTGGCCTTCACGGGCTGTTCCGCTACGACAACTTTCAGGGATTCGGAAACAACAC
>CAIJNJ010000478.1 GCA_903821975.1 uncultured Bacteroidota bacterium | reverse complement strand
TAGTGTGTATTTCTTTACCGTCCGCGCCTGTAGTTGTGCGCTTCTCATAAACGCGAACCCCATTGTTTTCCCTTGTGAGGTAAACAATGAGGGCGTTAAGTGTGGGTGGAATATCGTGCAGCCACTGTTCTTCGCTTTCTTTTACGAATGCGCTGCTCATAAGGCTGTTCTATTATACAAAATAATGAAACTTTCTATACATTTCCCCGGCGGATAACACCAAGCAGAAATGATACGATAGCTAGTACAAGAAGCACATAAATAATTCCTCCGGCGTGCCAGGCAAATTCACCAAGTGCCCAACCTATAACAAGGATAACTGCGATAACATACAATAGACTTCTCATAGCTTTTAGTTTTAGTTGTTATATTGCCTATTAATACTGTGCCAGCAGGCTGCCGATCAAAATGGCATAGTTTGTGCTTCATTAGTTATAATTCACGGATTTTATGAGATACTTTTTGTTCTTATTGATACCGATTGTAACCTTTTCCCTGTATTCATGCACCAAATGTACATGCGATAGCAGGACCATTGATGGCATCGCGCTGATGAACTACGATAGCACAGCAGACACCATCGCCACTGTTAATACGTATGAAAAAAATACCAACTTTTCAACATTGGTCAACTCATACGGCAACCAAAAGATCCGCAGTTGGGGGGTAATGCCATTTAGCTTCGGCGACGTTTATGATTACATTATTACCATACTTCCTGCCGGCAAGCAGTACAAGCTTAAAGATATAAGCTATGGCAGCAATAGCAGTTCGTCTGTATTAATAGGTCTTGGCCCTTGCGATCAGTGCTATACCAGCGTATCTTATACTATAGATGATTCGGTGCACATTGATTCCCACGGAGCGGGCTCATCAGACAATATTGTTATACCGGTATATTAACCTAATGCCCTCTTATTTACAGTCAACGGCAGCGTGATCATAAACTCCGCGCCATTGCCCGGTTCGGACTTTACATCTATCTTCCCCTTATGCTGCTTCATGGTATTGAAGGCTATTGACAATCCAAGACCTACGCCACCGCCCTCGCCCCCTCTCGTGGTGAAGAATGGCTCAAATATCTTTTGTATGATGCGCTTATCTATGCCCACACCATTATCTGCAATGGTAATAAATGCATTACGGTCATCTGCACTGGTGGTGATGCTTATGCGGCCACCTTCCGCTTCCCCGAATTTTTTCTTTATCGCATAAATGGCATTGGAGAGGATATTTGAAAATACCTGGTTTATCTTACCTGAATAACACTCCACCATCAAAACCGACGCGTATGACTTGCCTACCTCTATAATATTATCAAGGCGGTTGTTGAGAAATGCAAGCGCGGCATCAAGGCCCTCGTTAAGATCGGTCGTTTTCAGATCGCCCTCATCGAGGCGGGAGAATACACGCAATACATTCACTACTTCCGCGGTTCTCAATACTCCATTTTCAATACCCGTGATCAACTCCCCTATCTCCTGTTTCAGGTAGTCAAAATCAATTTCATTCTTATATACCGCTACCAGTTTCCTTCTTTCATCATCTGTTGTATCCAGGTTCATTATCCGTTCTAATTCCGATATGGTACCCATTAGTATATGCACATCCCTATTGAGTGGCTTTAGGTTGGCCGATGCAAAATTGAGCGGGTTGTTGATCTCATGTGCGATCCCTGCTGTAACCTGCCCCAGCGATGCCATTTTCTCTGATTCCACCAGTTGCAGCTGCGCGTCCTTCAGGTCCACCAGCGCTTTGTTCAGCGATTCGTTCGATAGAACGAGTTCGTAAGTGCGCTCATTCACCCTGCTTTCCAGTATTATGTTTTGTTCCTGTACTATGCGCTCATTTTCCTGCAGCGCCAGCAGCTCGGCTGCATGCGATTCTGCGGCATTCTTTTTAAGTATGTTTATCCGGTCGGCAAGGGCAAAGGAAAGCAGCAACACTTCCATAGCTGAGCCCACGGGCATGGTATAAACAGTGAAATTATTGTACGGCAGTATGCCGAAGTTCTTGAATATAAAAAGGAATACGCCGAATAAAAAAACGAGCCATGCCACAAGGAAAAAGTAGGCCGGCCTGTACCCTTTGCCACTTACCACCGCAGCTACGCCAAGTGCAAATAATGAAAGCGAGCCCGCCGTTGCATCTATGATCTTTACACCTGCACGGTAGTCGATCGCGAAACCCATTACCGCACCGATAAAATAGATACCCACAAACGCTATCAATACTTTATCCGCTTTGGGTACAAACATTTTTGTTTTCAGAAAATGCCTGATGAACAAGATGGCAGTTACACCCGCCAGCGTGGTGTTGAATACCCTGCTGTATTCGGCAAGCCACAGGTTCTCCGGCCACAGCATCTGGAAGGCATAGCCCGATACGGTGATCTGCGTTATCACCACGGGTATCATGTACACTATATAATATAAGTAACTGTTGTCTTTCGTGGTGCTGTATACAAAGCAGTTATACAATATCATGGCCAGCATGATGCCTATATAGATACCCCAGAAAATATCTTTGTATTTATCGGTAGCAAAAACCACCGGCTCTGTACCTATTGATATTGGTAACAACAATTCTGCGTTGGCATATATGCGCAGGTATATATACTTTTCACCACCCGGCGGTAGCGATACTGAAAAAAGGTAATCAGAACTCAGGTATTCCCTATGGGCAAATGATATTGACTGCCCTGTTTTGAAATCGCGGTATGAATCGGCATTGATCTGCTCATAATATCCTATGCTGTCTAATGCCGGGTTAGCAACTTTCAGGATAAGGTTTCGGCTGTTGGTTTCATTCTTTATTCTGAACCGGAACCAATAAACTGATGATGTGAATTTTTTATTCGGAATACCATCCGGGAGCCTTTGAAAACCATTGCTTTTAAATGCGCTGTCGGGAGAGACATTATGACCGGCATCTTCAAGATATTCTATACCGGAATTTATATTGATCAATTCACCCGCACGGACGATCGTAGTTTGTTGTTGCGCCCATGCAATTACTGTACCTACACCTATCGAAATAAGAAGCAAAAAAAACCGTATAATTATTCTCATCATCTACCGGAACCATTTATAATCACTTGCAATCTAAATGTTAACGCAAAACTAAGCCATTATCTTCCCGAACAAAAGAAATAGTGCTTTTATTTTTATATAATAAAGAGCATTAAAAAAGTATTTATTAATTTTATAATCCACTCAAGCGCAGCATATGGAAAACCGGTTTCATTCTTTTAAGGAGTTTTATCCCTTCTACCTCAGCCAGCACTCAGAGGTGGTATGCCGCACGCTGCATTTTATAGGCACATTGCTCGGCCTGCTGTTCGCAGTATTGGTATTTGTGGCATTTAATAATAAGTTGTGGGCACTGGCAGCGCCGTTGTGGGGTTATGCATTCGGCTTTATAGGCCATTACTTCTTCGAGCACAACAAGCCAGCCACCTTCAAAAACCCATTCTACAGTTTCGCCGCCGACCTGGTGATGTTTGCACAATTACTTACGGGAAAGATAAAATTTAGGGGGTAAGGGATTTTACGTTGCAGGAGAGATCATGGAAATTTAATATCAAGGTCTTTACATATTTTCTTTACCAGGTAATCATTGATCTCGTTATGCCTTGGTAGTGTTGAAGTCTTCTTGTTTATAAGGTTAAAATAAACCGAATGGCTGCCGCCTTCCCTTTTGAGGATACAGCCTTGCTCCGTAAGATGCCTGACAACTTCCTTACGCTTCATCAGGCAACCATCTTTATTTCTTCTTTTGTAATGCTTTTGCCAACCTGTTCTTCAAGAGCAATTTCTCTCCTGACCTCAATAGTCAATTCGAGGGCGTCAAGCAGATTAGTACGGGCCTCTTCCATCGTAGCACCCTGTGTATTTACGCCCGGCATTTCCTCTATATAAGCGATATAGTCATTCCCGTGCTGCTCAAATACCGCTGTCAACCCACTGTGAATATCCATAATAAATCATTTATCCTTCTTCAAATTTATGAAGTATTGTGCTATGTAACAAAAGTGCTTGCAAAACCCGAAAGAGCAGGAACTATCCTTTGAAACTAATTAATAATATCTCCTTTGTTATTCGCCAGTTTTTCGCGCCATTTTTGGAGATCCTCAGGCGTTTGCTTCTGCCAGTCTGTTACTTCGCCAACGATCTTCAATGGCGCATCGGTACGATATGAACGTGTAAGGTTCCCCGGAAATTTTTTGTCTGTTACGTTCGGGTCATTTTCAAAACTCCCGGTCGGTTCCACAATATAAACACGCTCCCGACCATCACCTTTTGCTAACGTTGCCGCAAGTCCCGCGCCATTAATTATGGCTGTGAAATAAATGTGATTCATTATGAGTTCCGGGCTGTAATTAGATCTGTTCCCCGGTATCAGCAGTTCCCCAACCTGCAGGTCCGCCCTTGTACCATGATAAAATGGCCCGTTGTCAAACGGCAGGTCCGTAAACGAATTTGCCGATTCATAATTTTTCTTAGCGCGTTCTGGGTCACCTAGATCCTCATAGCATTTGGCAATGTTCAGATATAAAGCCGGTAAAGCACTCTTAACCGCGCCCCCTGTTTTTAATGCAGACTGCAAAGCTGTTTCGAGCCATTTTAATTTGTCGGATAGATTTTCCTGGTGCCGGGCCACAAAATGGGCAGCAATAAATTTTTCAAAGTCGTTTGTCGCTTCGTTCCATGCCTGGAGAAATAACCAGCTTGCTTCTTCCGGTTTTCCCTTTCCTTCTGCACCCATACCTTGAACACAGAGCTTAATAACATGGTTGTTTGGGCTGAATTCCATTTACGATTCTTGTATGTGAATTATTGCATTCACCGCGAAAGTACGGAATTGAATTATTAAGAAAACGATCTGTTGTTCCGGAGTAAAATGTTCGCCAATCTGGAGATTGACGGCCACCGGAAAGTAGTCGCGAGGCTACGCTCAATTGGGTAATTGGAGTGCATAGTTATTTGCAATATTTTGATACTGCTTCCCTTATCATTTTTGATCTATCTCCTAAAAACATCGCTTTTTGCAAATCACTACAGATTTTCTCTTGCTCATCAGGAGGAATTGATACATTATTTTTAGTTGCCAATACAGTCACATCCTTCCTATCCAATATTTTGCGACCGCCTCCGAATTCATATTTTCTTATCCGTGCAAATGCTCTGTTCGCCAACGCAAAAGCCATAAATGGTTCAATAACTAGCGCGTGGTCAAAATCATTAATAGCCTCGTCAAACTGAAAATTATTTAGCTTCATCGTCCCTCTTGAAAAATACGCCTCGGCATAATCCGAATCAATATCTATAGCCATTGAACAATATCTTATCGCGGACGTATAGTCTTGATCACCATTACTCTTCTTCGATTCTTTCATCAACTTATCTATTTTTTCAAACCTTTTATCTGGTGTTGTTTTACCATTTTTAGCAATTTCCACGGCAAATAGTTTACCTGTAGAATAATACATAGTGATTTCCCCGTCCATTACACCAGCAACAAATGTGCTTCTCTGCTTGACTTGCCCATTAGGGAAATACATATACCAAACACTGTCTTCTTTTCCATTTACAAAAACTCCTTTTTGTTTTAATGAACCATCTTCATAGTATTCTTTTTCCATTCCGTTTTCAAGACCGTTATTATATTGCCTTTCCGCCACTAGTTTTCCATTTTTATAATACACCCTATTGATTCCGTCGGGTCTGCCATTAAGAAATACTCCTTCCTCTTTTTTGTCTCCAGAATAATAATAATCGATAAATTTTCCGCTATACGGGCTTCCACGATACAGCCATACTTTATCTTTCCTTTCCAATTGCCTGGTCGAAAT
>CAIJNJ010000477.1 GCA_903821975.1 uncultured Bacteroidota bacterium | reverse complement strand
CCCATTTATGCGAGCACGGGTAATCGTATACATATATTCTATGTCCGTTTTTTCGTCGTTTTTATAAATCTCCTCTACTTCTTTTATCTCTGTTAGCTTTCGATTGATATACCTGTAAGTGGTAATGCCATGATCGCCTGCGCTACTTTTCCATTGTGAGGTTACGAGTTTATTTTTGTGGTCGAATTCGGCAGAGGATATTTGTTCTAAAGCTTTATTTCGCACAAACTTTCTTTTTTCAGGATCATACAACCAATAATAGCTGGGCACATTTGCTGGGCCTGTGAATTCTATTATGCTGATATCCTCATACGAATCGAAATTCATGTCTTCGATGGTTAATGAACTCCCTAAAGCTGAGAAGTAGCCGTTGTCTCCAGGTATGATCGTTTGTACACACTTCTGGCTTTTGTTGCTGTATACCTTTATTGAATCTACCGAACAGGAGCTATCTGAATAATGCCAGTTTTCTATATTTCGTATCCGTAAATGGCTAGTGACATTCATTTCAACGTAGACCTTAAATTGAAAATCTTTTGCCGGATAGGTTTCAGTTTTATGGATGCATATTGTGTAAATGACAGAATCAATATCTTGCGCATTACTGTGCAATGCAGACATGGTTATGCAGATGCAGATCAAGAAGTATAAATAAGGTTTGAGCACTATCATAATAAAAGCCGCATGTATGTTATCCGCTTCAAAGCATCCATGTAGTAAATTTACCTGAAATTATTTTTAATTTGTTGAAGAACACCTTCGAGATCCTTGAATATGAGTTTATTTTCGAAGCGGAGTATTGTGTTACCAAGCTCTGTTAACCGCTTGTCTCGTTCCATATCATATTGCATTTGAGCCGGTTCAAAATGTACCTGACCATCAAGTTCTATTATTATTTTCTCGGTAGGGCAGTAAAAGTCAACAATGTAGTTTTCGATGCTGTGCTGGCGCCTGAATTTTTTGTCATGAAAGCCACTGTTCTTTAATATAGACCAAAGTTTTGCTTCAGCAGGTGTGAGGTTATTCCTGAGCGATCTTCTACGATAGGTCAGATAGTTTACGTTATGGATTTGGTTCTGCCGCATAGGCCGGGGATTACTTTACTAAAATAGTAAAGTTCTTTTGGATTTTGTACGGCCGTGCGCGAAGTTAACCACCCCAGACCATCGCAAGCGATGATCATCCCCTCCTAAAAACAGGAGGGGAGTTAACAGGTCGAGTCAAGATAATTTTTACAGGAGAAGGGTGTCGGACAACACACTCCCCTCCTGTTTTTAGGAGGGGATGCCGTATGAGGCGAATGCCGAATACGGCTGGGGTGGTTGCATATATTAGGCGCTATTACATCAAAAATGAGTTGTTATCCTGAAAATGCCATGAAAAGACCCTATATCCGGGCAACAATCCCAATTCCATCCCGATCGCTATCGGGACCAATTCCTGATTCCACCACTAAAAGGTTTTGGAGAAATCAAAGTTTGCTCTATCTTTAACCCTTAATAGTCAAAATAGCTATAGCTTAAAAGTCATTTTATTATGAAAGGAAAGATCTCTATTCTTTGTTTTGCTTTATTCATGATCTGTTTTGTACCACGCAGCCTTGCGCAGAGAGGAAAAAGCGAAATAGCGGTAGGTTACGGTTATTACAGCATTTATAGCCTTTATAATGGTGTTCCTTTCAGTGCGTCATCAGGTGTCCCTACTATCACCTACAGGTACTATATCAATAAGAATGTGACCCTCGGTATGGGCATAGGCTATGAGAATATCCGCACAGACGCCAGTTATTTGTCTTTTGTTCCCGAACTGACCTTCTGCTACTTAGATACCCGCGACGACCTGATAAGGGTACGTTTATACGGTGGTATAGCTTACGGTATCAGCATTTTAGATGACCTCAGCGTGCATCCCGGCGCGGCAGACAGGTCTGGCCCGAAGTTATATGGCTTCCAGGGTACCCCACTCGGTATCCGCATAGGTCGCCAGGTAGCCTTTTTTGCTGAGATTGGCCTCGGTTACAAGGGTTTGGTAAATGGCGGGTTGTGTGTACGTGTCCCAAAGATATTGAGGCAGCACAGGCTTGCTGACAAATAAGAGAGCCTCTCCCCGGCCCTCTCCCGAGGGGAGGAGATATCCGTTTAAATTTATGGTTTAGGTTGATTGGGCAAAGTATACTCCATTTCATAAGAGTGCACCCCGCCGGCAATGATGATTCTCAATGTTCCGGAAAGGCCTTCCAGTTCATCTGTTCCCGAGTCGGGAGCAACGGTTACCGTAAGCGAAGATTCCCCACGGTTCATGATGCCGGTATGATACAGCACAAAGCTGCCCTTTTTGCCATGCAGCGTGCCTTCCACTCTCTCTATGGCTACATAAACGGCCGAGTTGGGAATAGCGCCCCGGGTGCTCAGCATCTGCCCCTGCGAGGTAGCCTCAAGGTCTCCGCGGAATTGCTTGTCTATGGTCATACGGCCCAGCGTAGGGACCTCCCTATCGGTTTGGGGCACAATTTTCACTTCGAAAGTTCCTGTTGCTTTTTCCGGCATAAGTAATAGTGATTATTTGCCTGTTATCTTATCAATGGCTGCTGCCAGTTTTCTGTCGGCGTCTGTAACAATATCGCCTTTATCGTGCGTGCTAAGCCATATTTCCACCTTGTTCCAGGTGTTTGTCCAGGTAGGGTGGTGGTTCTGTTTTTCGGCCAGCAGGGCTATGTGTGTCATAAATGAGAAAGCCTCGCCAAAATCACTGAAAGTGAAGCTGCGGTATAGTTTGTTATCTTTTTCTTTCCAGGCCATTTTCGTTGATTTGATGATTAGCTGATGAGCATATTAGCTGATGCCCCAAATGGAGACTATTATGCGTTTATAAATTTAGTATAATAAAATCAAACCACGAGGCATAAAAAAACCACCCGGTTTAACGGGTGGTCTTTATATCATCAGCTAATCATCAAATTAGCTAATCAGCTTATTATTCCGCAGCATCGTCTTCTGCTTTCTTCATCTTGTCCTTGATAGCAGCGAGTGTGCCGAGGTCGCCAAGTGTTGGCTTCTCAACTTTGCTCTGGATGTTCTTAACTGCTTTCTTGGTCTTTTCAGTTTCTGCAGTAGCCTCTTTTCTTGCGGCTTCTTTTTCTTCGGTTTTCACTTGTTCCCAAACCTTGGAGTGAGACACCATGATACGCTTGTCGTTACGATCGAATTCGATGATCATGAACGGAAGTGTTTCCTCAGCTTCTACCATGCCACCATCTTCCTTGCGGAGATGACGTGCAGGAGCATAGGCTTCGAGGCCGTACTGTAACTGTACAGTAGCGCCTTTCTCATCTTTGCGGGTTACGCTGCCTTCGTGTATAGAACCGATCGGGAAAACAGTTTCGAATGTATTCCATGGATCTTCTTCCAGTTGTTTGTGGCCGAGGGCAAGCTTGCGGTTTTCCTTATCAATAGAAAGGATAGCCACTTCGATCTTGTCACCAACCTTTACAAACTCACTTGGGTGGTTGTAACGCTTGATCCAGCTAAGGTCGCTGATGTGTATCATGCCACCTATACCTGTTTCCAGCTCTACGAATACGCCATAAGGAGTGATGTTCTTAACAACACCTGTGTGGCGGCTGTCGATCGGGAATTTGTTCTCGATATGATCCCATGGATCTTCGGTCATCTGCTTGATAGACAGGCTCATCTTGCGCTCGTCTTTGTCAAGTGTTACTACCACAGCTTCGTGCTCTTCGCCAAGCTTAAAGAATTCCTTAGCGTTGATAGGCTGTGAAGACCATGTGATCTCTGAAACGTGTACCAGGCCTTCTACGCCGGGCATAATTTCGAGGAATGCACCGTAATCTTCGATGTTTACCACCTTACCTTTCACCTTAGCGCCTTCTGCTATTTCAGCAGGCAGGTTGTCCCATGGGTGAGGAGTAAGTTGTTTCAGGCCGAGGCTGATACGTTTCTTCTCGTCATCGAAGTCAAGTACTACGACGTTCAGTTTCTGGCCATTGTGTAATATTTCGCTTGGGTGCGTTACGCGGCCCCAGCTGATATCTGTGATGTAAAGCAGGCCGTCAACACCACCAAGGTCGATGAATGCACCGAAGTCGGTAACATTCTTAACAGTACCTTCCAGTACCTGTCCTTTTTCGAGCTGGCCGATGATAACGCTACGCTGCTGTTCGATATCGCTTTCTATCAGCGCCTTGTGAGAAACCACGGCGTTGCGGATAGTTTCGTTGATCTTCACAACCTTGAAGTCCATCGTCTTGCCAACATACTGATCGTAGTCGGTAACGGGCTTCACGTCGATCTGAGAACCTGGTAAGAATGTTTCGAGGCCATAAACATCCACGATAAGACCACCCTTGGTCTTGGATGTGATGGTACCTGTAACCACTTCACCTGTTTTATAGAAGTTAACGATCTCCTGCCATGCGCGCGCTGCCCTTGCGAGTTTGCGGCTGAGGTGAAGATGACCATTCTTGTCTTCTTTCTCTACTACCATCACTTCGATGTCATCCCCGATCTTTACATCAGGCATGTCACGGAATTCATTAAGCGATACCAGGCCATCGGATTTGAAACCGATGTTGATGATTGCATCAGTCTTGGTAAGGCCTACCACTGAACCATGCAGCAATTCTGATTCTGCAATGGCTTTAAATGTGCTGCCATAAAGGGTATCGAACTTTTGACGGTCGTCTTCCTTATAAGAAGTTACATTACGTTTGTCTACGCTCCAGTCGAAATCATCGAATGATGTATCCGGAACGCTTTCATAATAATGACGTGGTGCGCGTGTTGGCGCTGCTTCTGCTGCAGGCTGTGCAGCCTCATGTGCTTCGTCAGCAGTTACTGCACTTGCAGCTGCTGTGCTCTCTACAGTCTCATCCTGCGATGCTGCTGTATTTTCTGAATTGATTACCTGGTCTTCCAATTTGTACTCTTTCTTTTGTACGGACTCATACGGTGATGTTCCGGTTGTTAAACAATAGATTCCCCAATTTTTTTGGGAGTGCAAAGATACGGGAATTAAGTGATAAGTTGAATAAGTTGATAAGTTGAATAAGTTGATAGGTTGATAAGTGACAGGTGCCAAGTAATAAGTTTAGGAATTTTCTATATAAGTGGGCATTTGGCTTATATTATCACTGATTTTCTAGTTTTTCGAGCTGTTTTATCCAGTTTCTGACCAAAAAGAGGGGGATTAGGCCGAAAATACCGAAACAGCAGTCGATGAGAATATGAAACCAGGGAATATCGCGGGAGTTACCGGCAATTATGGCCAGCGGAAAAACGCAGACACAGGCCAGCATAGCCCACTCAATGATCCATTTGTTGCGAACGGGGTCGCGGAAAGGACCGATAAAGGCAAGCCCGATAACAATATGCGCAAAGGCCATCCAGTCGTAACCATAAAAGAGAAAGGCATCTTTACCGTTCATTTCTTTTACCCCCAGCCATACCTTGTATAACCATGCACCCAGGACAGTATTGGGGTCATACAAGTGGTGTTCCGTAAGCCACTTTAGCTCCGAATATACCGGAAATGCGGTAATGCCGCTGAGCATAAGCAACGCAACGAAAAGTAAGGTCATGGCCCGTATGCGGAACAGTAACTTTACCTTATTCATACAATAAAGGTAAATTAATATAGCCTACTGGTTTGATTTATATACTGCAAATAAATATTTACTAATTTTATTTTGAATTATATTTATGTTTTTATAACTTAGTATTAAACTTATATTTATGAAACATATACTTTCGTTACTTGTTATTACGATATTGACCGTAAATAATGCCAGGTCTCAGGCTATGTATTTCAGCACCAATTATAAGCAGGAATGCTGGTGGAATTCTACCACTCAGAAATATGATAATTGTACAGGTAGCGATGAGTCATCTCTTTTCAAGCTTAATGCAGATAAGACGATGTTTCATCATACCACTGCAAGCATCAGTTCTGATTACTATGTTACGAAACATGAGTATGATAATACAAATGATGTAAACACTTATGATGTTAAAAGTGATGTGGGGAATACTTACTATTTTATTATTGACGTCAAAAACAACCAGGTAAGAATAGTAGGCAGTAATAAAACAAGCAACGACAAAACTTACATACACGTTTATACCATCAAAAAAGCGTGGACCGAGTAAAGTAAATTTAATAAGGTGCTTTTCTGTGAGATTCAATTCCCAAAACCATGAGCTATAGGGATACATTTATATCTTTGCACCATGGAACTTAACGCACTAACTGCCATCAGCCCTATAGACGGCCGATACCGCTCACAAATTGCATCGCTTGCCCCTTATTTTTCTGAATACGGACTGATACGCTACCGCGTGAAGGTAGAGGTGGAATATTTCCTGTTCCTGGCAGAAAAGAAGGTGATAAAGCTGCCAGCAAAAGTGAAGCCGGCAAAGTTGCGTGCCATTTATGAGGATTTTACAGAGGCAGATGCGTTAACGATCAAGCAGACGGAGCGCACTACAAACCATGATGTAAAGGCTGTGGAGTACTTCCTGAAAGATAAGCTGAAGGCACTTGGGGCAGGGGATAGTGTAGAGTGGATACACTTCGGGCTTACATCGCAGGACATAAATAACACTTCCATACCCATGCTGTGGAAGGACGCGCTGGAAGAGCAGTATGTGCCGCTGCTCCTGAATACACACCTTGCCATATACCACATGGCGCAGGAGTGGAAGAATGTACCCATGCTGGCGCGTACGCACGGGCAGCCTGCATCGCCCACCTCATTGGGCAAAGAGATGATGGTGTTTGTAGAAAGAATAGAGGGACAGATAGACCAGCTGCTGAACATACCGTTTGCAGCTAAATTTGGCGGGGCTACCGGTAATTTTAACGCGCATCATGTAGCATTCGGGAAAATAGACTGGGAGAAATTCGGTAACGAATTTGTGGAAAAGAGACTGGGACTGGAGCGTATGCAATACACTACCCAGATAGAGCATTACGATAACCTTGCCGCGCAATTTGACACGCTAAAGCGGATCAATACTATCCTTATCGATTTTTGCCGTGATATATGGCAGTATGTGTCGATGGAGTACTTTAAGCAAAAGGTGAAGGCAGGAGAAGTGGGAAGCAGCGCAATGCCGCATAAGGTGAACCCGATAGATTTTGAAAATGCAGAGGGCAACCTGGGTATAGCCAACGCATTGTATGAGCACCTGAGCGCTAAACTGCCCATAAGCCGCCTGCAGCGTGACCTTACGGATAGTACTGTCTTGCGTAATGTAGGTGTGCCGCTGAGCCATAGTTTCCTGGCGTTACGTTCTATAGAGAAAGGACTTGGCAAACTATTACTGAATAAAGAAAAGATACATGACGACCTGGACCGTAACTGGGCTGTGGTTGCAGAGGCGATACAGACCGTGCTGAGACGTGAGAACTATCCGCAACCATACGAGGCGCTAAAGGCGCTGACGCGTGGCAAGGCCAGCATCACAAAGCAGGACATACACGAGTTTATAGATACGCTTAAAGTGAACACTAAGGTGAAGAAAGAACTAAAGGCGATCACCCCGCATAATTATACCGGTGTGGAATTTGAGTTTTAGATAGAAACGGTACTCGGAATGAAAAATAAATTATTTATATTTTCACTGATTCTTTTCTCGTCTTCTTTTCTTTGTGGTTTTGATTTAAAGAAAAAAGTTGCACCGGATAATGGTGCGTCTTTGTTTTTAAGTAACTGTTCTATGTGCCACTTGCCCAATAAAAGCGTTGTAGGGCCGCCTTTTCAGGGTATACGAAAAGATTATCCGACTGATTGGATATATGCCATGGTAAGAAATCATGACTCATTTTGCAATTCATCAGATATTCACGCTCGATATATAAGTAAAGTCTGGGAAAACAACCGTTTTAGTACCGTTTTTGATTTAAACGACGAGGCAATTTCTTCAATACTCGATTATGTAGATAGTAAACCTTTTGCTTCAGATT
The DNA here is from genome assembly GCA_903821975.1 of uncultured Bacteroidota bacterium. GTDB lineage: Bacteria > Bacteroidota > Bacteroidia > Chitinophagales > Chitinophagaceae > Nemorincola. The sequence goes on along the minus strand of CAIJNJ010000477.1, from coordinate 7,759 downwards.
ATTATAAGCACAGGAAAATGAGTGAAAAAGAATTGAGTAAATTAATGGAATATATTGGAAGTGTACCAGCAAGTGATTTTGAATTATACCAACGTGTTTTTGATTCTGTGAAAAAAATATGAGCAGTAATTTTTTTAGTTAAATGTGCGATTTCACAACTTAGCGGTTTAATCCCAATCATTTGGTCAAAATACCACAGGCTTTATTAGATAATCTGCAAGGCGTAAAAGGCTTTGATGCGGCTGCTTTTATTGCTGCACATGGGCTGCCTGCACCTACATCTGTACGCATCAACCCGGCAAAGAATATTGGTTTATTTACAGCAAATGAGAAGGTGCCATGGTGCAGCGGTGGTGTGTACCTAAATGAACGCCCCGTATTCACGCTCGATCCTGCTTATCACGCCGGGTCGTACTATGTGCAGGAGGCTTCCTCGATGTTTCTTGCGCATATGCTCAACAGCGTTCTTGATGGTAAAGAGGGATTGCGGGTACTGGACCTGTGTGCTGCTCCGGGTGGTAAGAGTACGCTCATAGCTTCATTGTTAGACAAAGACAGCCTGCTTGTTTCAAATGAAGTGATACGAACACGGGCTTCTATACTTGAAGAAAACATGACCCGCTGGGGATACATGAATACATGGGTTACGAGTAACGACCCCAGAGATTTTGGAAAGCTCAGCGGTTACTTTGATGTGATCGTTGTGGATGCGCCATGCAGCGGATCCGGGCTATGGCGCAAGGATCCACGCGCGCTCGATGAATGGAGTGAAGCCAATGTACAAATGTGCAGCGAGCGCCAGCGCCGTATACTTGCAGATGTATGGCCGGCCTTGAAGGAAGATGGAGTATTGGTTTATGCGACTTGCTCTTATTCGCCGCAGGAAGATGAACAGGTGCTGGACTGGCTGGCACATGAGTACGAGGTAAAGAGCCTGCCTGTGTCCATTAAGGATGAGTGCGGCATAACGGAAGTGCAAACAGAAAAGAGGATGACCGCATACCGTTTCTTCCCCGGAAAGGTAAAGGGCGAAGGCTTTTTCATTGCAGCGATAAGGAAGACAGAAGAGGCAGATACTTTGCGGCCGGCTAAATTCAAGACCGCGAACGATAAAAAAATACAACAGCACGCAGGGTATCTATTAACAGACCCCAACCAGCTATTTATACCAACAGGGAATGATGGGTACAGCGCCATAAGACCGGAGCATGAGGCAGACCTGCATATACTACAGAAGGCGGTGTACCTGCGGAAGACCGGCCTGAAGCTGGGCAGTGCATCCGCAAAGGAATGGCTGCCCGACCATGAGGTGGCGCTAAGCACCGACGCAAATGGCAGCCTGCCCTGCATAGAAATGAACAGGGAACAGGCGCTGCATTTTCTGAAAAGAGAAGACCCCGGAGTGGGTGAGACACCTAAGGGATGGCATATAGTACGCTATCACGGGCTTGGACTTGGTTGGGTAAAATCGCTTGGGAACCGCCTGAATAATTACCTGCCCAAACAGTGGCGCATAAGGATGGAGATAGACAGCTGATTGCCGGAATGCCCTGTGGTGGGTGCTTTCAACCATTTTTGCCCGGCGTTTTGGTTAATTTAACATTATCCGAAGTAGTAATTTTGTGCATAATTGTTGTACTTTTCGGAATAAATAAGGTTATATATGCTGAGATATGTATTTGTATTTTTATTTGCTATGTTGGGCGTAAGTGCAATGGCGCAGGACATGGACAGCTTATTTGCCGTACGCAGAGGTACACGGTGGTCTATAAAGTATGAATTAAAGCAGGGCGAAAATACCCACATGCTGGCACAGCGATACTATGTTACAGAGCGGGAAATAGAGTATGAGCCCGATTTTGACAAATCGAAAAAAGCTGGTCCGGGTACTACCATTTATATACCTGTCAATTCCGAAAATTATTCATTAAGCAAACCTTCAGTTTTAGATACAAAGGACATGCATGAACTCTACTATCATGTGGGACCAAAAGACGATATCGGTCTGGTGAGCACATATGCAGGTGTTACAAAATCTACCATGCGGATGTGGAATAACCTGCACGGTAATACGCTTACGGAAGACCAGGTATTGTTCATAGGCTGGTTGAAGATGATAGGCCGAGATACAACAGATAACCCGACAAGGGCAACTGCTTACCCTGCTATGAAAAAAGCAATGGCAATAGAAGGGCCAAAGCAGGAATTGACAGGCGGGTTAGATACCGTGTATAACCGGCAAACCAACAATGGCCTTAATGTATTGACCGAAAAAGGAACGGCTGTTTTCTTTGAAAAGGGTGGTAAGAGCAATGCGTATCTTGCCTTTCATAATGCTACGCCACGCGGTACTATTATCAAGGTGTTCAACCCCGGCACAAGTAAAACCATTTACGTAAAGGTTTTGGGACCGGTGCCTGATACCAAACTCTATGCCAATAGCGTGATAGGTATCTGCGATGCTGCCAAAGAAGCGCTGGGTATTACAGATACTAAAGCTTGGGTGGAGTTAACTTTCCCGGCCAATTGATGGAATTTGGAATTTGTATTTTGGAATTTGGATTGTCCCATCCCGGGGTTTAATTTGATTGAATGAAGGTCCTTGTAATTCGTTTTTCTTCTATTGGTGATATTGTATTGACCACTCCTATAGTGCGCTGTATGAAACAGCAATGCAAAGATGTGGAAGTGCATTATCTCACTAAGTCGGTATATGGGGCTATACTCATCAACAACCCTTACATAGACAAGCTGCATTACCTACAGGACGACCTGGTGCCTGTGATCGAGGAGCTAAAAAAAGAAAAATTCGACCTGGTCATAGACCTGCACCATAACCTGCGCACTATGCGGGTGAAGAAGGCGCTGAATGTGAAGAGCCATTCTTTCCCTAAACTGAACGTACAAAAGTGGCTGCTTACAAACATGAAGGTGCATATGATGCCCGATAAGAGCATAGTGGAAAGATATCTTGAAACAGTAAAGCCGCTGGGTGTGCGCAATGATGGCAAGGGGCTTGATTATTTCTTGCGAGAGGATAAGAAGATAGGGAATAGTGATATACCGGTAAGCCACTGGGCAGGGTACGTAGGCTGCGTGATAGGCGGGTCTTATAATACGAAGAAGCTGCCGGTGGCAAAGTGGCAGGAATTCTGCAAACTAATACCGTACCCGGTAATACTGCTGGGTGGTCCTGAAGACAGGGGTGATGGACTGGAAATAGCAGAGCAGGATACTATCAAAATATACAACTCTTGCGGGAAGTTTAATCTCACTGAATCAGCAGAACTTGTCAAACATGCGCGTGTGATCGTAAGCAATGATACGGGGCTGATGCATGTGGCTGCTGCTTTTCAAAAGCCTGTGATCTCTTTATGGGGCAATACGTCTCCCGAGATGGGCATGTTCCCGTACTACGGATTTAATAATCTAAAAGAGCGTGTGGCGCCACAATCGGTGATCATGGAAAATACAAAACTTGGCTGCCATCCCTGCAGCAAGCTGGGCTATAACAAATGCCCGAAAAAACACTTCAAGTGCATGAATGACCTGGATATGACTTTTGCTGTTGAGCAGGTAAAGCAATTCTGGAATACTAAATAGGGACAACTGCAAAGAGATAAAAATCATTATTTATCTTTATTCTATGCGCCCCGGTCCGTACGAACAAGTTGCTTTGCAATCTGAGGATAAAGACATTCTGCTCTCAATTTATGAGTCGCGGAAGCGCTTTTTATTTTGCGTATACATTATCCTGATAGCTATTGCATTAGCAAGCGCCAACCGCGCTACCAGCTTTTTCGGACTCATCCCATCGCCATATTTTGAGACAGGGCCCGATGGAAGGCAAGTGGCAAGCGGCCGATTTGGCATGGCAGCTATAGACATGGTTTTCATCATGTTCATACTGGGTGGCAGTGGTGCATTTTTTCTCTTCCGGAATGTGCTGCCATTCAAGACAGACGCAGAATGCGGTATGAAGGAAAAGATACCTTTTACGGTTATCCGGAAACAATACTTTCCGATAACAGATCAGTATTATGTGTGGTTTGACGATCCCGAATATGAACATCATGAAGTGGATGCGGATACCTACAATAAAGTCAATGAAGGCGATAATATGTATGTCTACAGGGCTATAAACTCAAAATATATTTTTGAGCTGAACGGGCGATTTACAATTCTGTAACCTAAGACAAATACTTCCCAACAATAGGCACGCGCCTGCCTATGCCAAAAGCCTTGGGAGAAACACGGATGATGGGACAGAACTGGTTGCGCTTGTATTCATTGGTATTCACCAGCTTCAGTATGCGCGAGACAAGTGCGGGATCGTTGCCGATGTTTATTATTTCTTTTGGCCCCTGGCGGCGCTCTATGTATTGGTAAAGTATAGGGTCAAGTACATCATACTCCGGCAGGCTGTCGCTGTCCTTCTGGTCGTGGCGCAGTTCTGCACTCGGGGCTTTTTCAATAATGTTATTAGGTATGATCTCTTTGCCCCTGTTTATGTACCGGGCAAGTGCGTATACCTGCATTTTGTAAAGGTCGCCGATAACACCGATACCCCCTGCCATATCACCATACAAGGTGCCGTAGCCTGTAGCCAGTTCGCTTTTGTTAGAAGTGTTGAGCAGTATAGATCCGAATTTATTGGACAGGGCCATCACCAGCGCACCGCGTATGCGCGATTGAAGGTTTTCCTCGGCAACATTGAACGGCAGGTTGTTGAACACAGGCTTTAATGACCGTTCAAATTCCTCAAAAATTCCTTTGATAGGAATGATGTCGTAATGATTGCCAAGGTTTTTTGAAAGCTGTTCAGCATCAGCAACAGAGTGGCCTGTGGAGAACTGGGAAGGTAGCAGCAGTGCATTTACATTTTCAGCTCCCAGCGCCTCGCATGCAAGTGCAAGCACCACTGCGCTGTCTATACCACCGGATGATGCAACAATCGCCCTTTTAAAGCCCATCTTGCCGAAGTAATCGCGGATACCGAGAATGATGGCGCTGTGTATCTTAGAGATACTTTTATTCGGTTCAAATTTCTCCGGCATCAATTCGGCATCCTTTACGGTAGCTGATGTGCGAACGACACCATCGGAGAATGTACCATCGTCATTCCATATTACAGAAGCCATGGCCTCGGTGAAGTAAGGCATTTCAGTAAGTAGGTCGCCATTGGCGTTCATTACCAGTGAGCCGCCGTCAAATACTATTTCCGTCTGTGAGCCAATGGTATTACAGTACACCATCGGCAGGTTGTATTTCAGCACATTGCGCTTCACAATACTTTTGCGGCCATCTTCATGCACATAATCAAATGGTGATGCACTGAGGTTGATCATAATATCCGGCTGTTGCTTTATGAGCTCATCCATGGGGCATATACGGTATAGCGGATCGTCGCCAAGGTTCCAGATATCTTCCCCAATGGTCACTGCGAGTTTCTTGCCTTTAAAGCGGAGTACATTCCATTCATATGCCGACTCAAAATACCGGTACTCATCGAATATATCGTAATTGGGCAGCAGGGATTTATTGACAATGCCTTTTATCTCTTTTTCATATAGCAGGTAAGCGCTGTTGAAGAGGTCTTTGCCTTCTATTTTAGGATTACGGGACGGACAGCCCACCAACACGCCGATGGTATCTGCCGCCTGTCTTATTTTATCAATGGCAGCAAGCCCTTGTTCTATAAAATCATTGAACTCCAGGAAATCGCGGGGCGGGTAGCCGCAGACCGATAGCTCTGAAAATACGATAAGGTCCCCGTTTTGATTTTTAGCATCTTCAATTGCAGCTATGATCTTAGCCGTATTCGCTTCGAAATTGCCTATGTGGTAGTTCTGCTGTGCTAAAAAGATTTTCATGTGCGATTAGTCGTGAGTCCCAGATAAAGCAAAGTTACTTCAGGAAAAGGTATCGGCTGTTATTTTATGAATTTTTCAACCCATCAATAAAATACATGCCTAGTTTGCCTTTATTTTTCGCCTCGATCTCGCCACGGTAGGTACAGTTAAATTTATCTTTTATGAGATCATAAGTGGTTTGTGAGATGTTTATTTTCCCGGGTTCGCTGTTTTGCTCCATACGGGCTGCCGTATTTACGGTATCTCCCCAGATATCGTATGAGAATTTTTTTACGCCAACTATGCCTGCTACCACACTGCCGCTATGTATACCTATCCGCACCTCGAAAGCAGCATCTCCCATGTATATTTTCCTGGCTGTAACAAAGGCATTTATTTCCCCAGCTGCACGCGCTATCTGGACGGCATGATTGGGAATGGCCATAGGTAATCCGGATACAGCAAGATAAGAGTCGCCTATGGTCTTGATCTTCTCGATTTTGTATTTGTCAATGATGTCGTCAAAAGCCTTGAAGCAGAAATGGAGTTCATCGATCAATTGCTGGGGAGTCATCCGTTCACTGGCCTTTGTGAAATTGACAAAATCCGTAAACATGACCGTAACATTTTCGAAGTGTTGTGCGGCGGCATTTCCTTTATTCTTCAATTCATTTGCGACCTCAGAAGGCAGGATGTTAAGCAAAAGGTCTTCAGACCTTTGCTTTTCTTTTGAGATGAGCAGGTTGGACCTTTTTTGTGATTTATAGTTCCTGAAAACAATTAATCCCATGGACAGTAATAGAGCAGAGCTAAGCCCTAAAGAAAGGTTTATCTTCCGGTTATATTCCAGCTTCTTTTTCTGGTTGGCAATTTCCTTATCCTTGGCTTCAGTGTCAAATTTCGTTTGCCATTCTGCGATCTGCTGCGATTTCTCCCGGTTCAGTATGGTGTCTTTTGTTGCGCTCCATTTGGAATAGTATTCCAGTGCCAGTGGATACTTTTTTTCTGTCTGGTAGATGTTCTTTAATGTTTCGTAGCAATCCCTGAGGCCATCTACATTATTTGTTTTCAGCATTATTGCCGAAGCGTTGAGCGCGTAGCGCTCACTTTTTGCAAGGTCACCCATTTGATAAAACAGTACAGCCATATTGTCTATTAACACGGAGTAATAATACGCGTCTTTAGCTGTGTCGATCAGAGAAACAGCCTCATTATAGGCAGTTAACGAAGCAGGATAGTTTTTAACAGTTTTTAAAGCTATAGCAAGATTGCACAGAGAACTTACCACTTCTTTGGTATTACCATCTTCTTTTGCCAGGCGAATAGCTTCGTTGTACATCTTTATAGATGTATCGTAGCGGGCTTCTTTTTTATAAACAGTGGCGAGGTAATCAAGGATGCGGGGCTTCATTCGCCTGATCCGGTCGTTATTAATATTTTGCTCACAGATCGTCATTGCCTCTTCGGCGTATTTTTTCTCGTTATCGATATCATTGGTAATGCTGTATATGCCGGACACACCGAGCGCCGCATTTATCTCCGGCCTGAACATTTTTAACTCTTTATATAAGCGCAGCGCTTCGAGATAATACTTCAGGCATTGTGTATAATCGGAAATGTATTCGCATCCGTAGGCGATCACCATATTGCCATTTGCTATCCCTTTAGGATAATTAAACACTTCAGCATCTTGCAACAATATTTTCCCAACCCTGATGGATAGTTTGGGATCGTTATCTAAATTATTGTTTGCGAAGTGATACAGGGAGTCCATGCGCAGGGTATCGTCCTTGATCTCTTGTATTTTATTTATTGCAGCATCGGCAGAAGGGGCTTGTGCATAGACAGATATGGCGAATAACAGCAGAATAATGGTATGTAAAAATGCACGCATAGAACAAAAATAT